>JAIEPY010000046.1 GCA_019748155.1 Burkholderiales bacterium
TTACAGGCTGGTGAAGTTACAGACAGTACTTGGTCGGTATTAAATATTCCGTTAGCAGATGAATAATCTGATTGAAAAAACAATAGTAAGTACTCTAATTCTGCGAATGGTTTCCATTTGTGCTAACTTTCCAAGCCAGTGATGCAATTCAGAATTTTAGCATATTGGGGATTATTTAGTAGTTGCGGCTTTGTCGCCTAATTTAAATGTGCAAAAAATATTTGATTATTGTGTTTAATTATTTGATGTGATTTGTATATTCCAAGAAATAATCTTTATACGAATAAACCCAGTTGCCAAAAACTAGCTTAATTATAATAGTGACTGTAAATAATCTTTTGAGGAAAAATATGAAGAAAGTTTTAGTAACGCTATTGGCGCTTAATTCGGTAATGGTTTATGCGGCAAGTGAAGCAGCGGCAATTTGTTCGCCAGAAGCGAAACAGATTGAAATTACCCAAGCGGTTAAATGGTATCGCGATTCGGCCGAAAAAAAAGCACTCTATAATCAAACTTATGGGATTGCAACTATTTATGTAACTAATCTGGTTAAAAAAGATAAATTGAAGCCGCAAACTTGGGGTGTTGTTTTAGACATTGATGAAACCACCTTGGATAATTCATGGTATTTTAGAGAGTGTGGTGAGTTGGCGAGTAATGAATCAGATTTTAGTCACTACGTGGCTAATCCACAGAAATCTGTTGCGCTACCCGGTGTAGTTGCGTTTACCCATTTGGTGCATAAACTTGGTGGTTATGTCAGCATGGTATCTAATCGCGACGGTTCATTTAGCGATGATAGCGGCAATGTTGTGACTACGAGCGTGGCTAATTTGAAGCAACAAGGGGTTTATTTTGATCAGGTGCTTTTGGCAAATCGGCGTGATTCAAAAACGCCTAGCGATAAAAATCCGCGCTTTAATGCGGTAAATACCGCTAACTACGATGCAAGTCAAATGGTTTGGTCAAATAAATTACCCGCGCACAAAGTGATTGCGTATTTTGGGGATAATATTCAGGATTTCCCAAAATTCAAGCAGCCTAAAATGAATGCATTAAATGAAAATGATACAGCGTTTAATGTGTTTGGCAATGGTTACTTTATTTTACCCAATCCAATGTATGGTAGCTGGGAATAAAATCAGCACAACTAAATTACCGTGGTCACACGTTTTAACGTTTGAAAGCCTTGGACTCATTGCCAAGGTTTTTTTACTATCCATTGCAAAATCAAAGTTAATAGCATACAATAGTGGCTAGTTAAACTTGAAAGGAATGTTATGTCTCAGATACCAAATTGCCCAGAGTGTGCTTCAGCGTTCAGTTATGCCGATGGTGAACTGTATATTTGTCCAGAATGTGGGCATGAATGGAGTGCTTCTTCTACCACTGAAACAAGTACTGATGAGGTATTGACCATTAAAGATGCCAGTGGTAATCTTCTAAATGATGGTGATAGTATTACTGTAATTAAAGATCTCAAAGTAAAAGGTAGCTCTTTAGTGGTTAAAGTTGGAACTAAAGTCAAAAATATTCGCTTGATCGAAGGTGATCATAATATTGATTGTAAGATTGACGGGATCGGCCCGATGAAGCTTAAATCCGAATTTGTCAGAAAAGCATAGTAACTTATTCAATAAAGATATTTTAGATGAGTCATTATTTTCCATTAATTTTGTTCTGTATTTCGAGTAGTATTACCCCTGGTCCGAATAATCTGATGATTATGATGTCGGGGTTAAACTATGGTATTCGCCGTTCATTGGCGCATTTTTGCGGTATCACTGCTGGGTTTGCGCTGATGTTATTGGTGATGGGGCTTGGGTTAGATTCGATATTCACCGCATTCCCGGTTTTGCATAAGCTTATCAAAGTTGCAGGATCAGCCTATATTCTCTATCTAGCGATTAAAACCATTTTTTCCTCAACTAAAATCCATGCCGAAGCAGGCAAACGTCCGGTAAGGTTTTTTCAGGCGGTGCTTTTTCAATGGGCAAATCCTAAAGCATGGGTAATGTCGATAGGTGTGTTTGCTGCGTTTAGCTTGCCAATTAGTAACTCAGTTTTAGAGGTCACTACAATAACTGTGCTCTTTAGCACTATTTTGATACCTTGTTTGTCAGTTTGGCTATTTGGCGGTGTTATCATGCGTGCGATGCTAAGTAATGAACGCAGTGTTCGTATCTTTAATCTGATTATGGGCTTATTGTTAATTGCATCAATCGGTCTGATGCTTGTGTAGCGCTCTTATAATCTTTATATTGTTTCATTCCTGAAACTTTTGTACTAGCATGGTAGCCTTTATTTTTCCTGTATTTGTGCGTATCAAGTCAATCAATTTTTTTAAAACTACTCTCAATATTCTGTTCCTATTAGATTCTGGCTTCTATTTCCATATTTTAAAATAAAGATATGCGGATTTACATTTTCTGTCTATTAATTCCAAACAAAATCTTAGATATTATTGAATAATTAAATCAATAATTCTTTCTGGTAAAACTTTCAGGGGTAATTATTTCTGGTTGTTAGATTGTGATTTATGTGTTATATTAACGACCTTTAAATGTTACACTGTAACATTAATTTTATAATAATAAGAATTTGGAAGTTTATATGCATAGATCTAGTACCATACGCAGCGTTGCCATGTTAATAATTTTTCATAATGCTTTTGCAATTACTACAAGCTCAGAAACTGAGCTTGAATCAGTATCTGTAGTAGCTAACAAACAAAAGAACCAGAGCTTAGGTGGAAGTAGTGCTAGAACTCAAACAATTGAAACCTCAGAAGAATATGTTAAGCGTGGAAATATAATTACCAACCTCACAGAATTTCAACCGACAGATAACATTCATCCAACTGCAGAACAGTTAAATAACGCAGCGGGGGTATCAATACTAGGTAGCTCTCAAAGCATTAGTCAAAATATAAGTATTGGTGGTTTGAGCGATAATAATATTTATGTTGGAATCGATGGTGTAAATAATTACTTTTCTTCATTTGGTCACGGTCATGGTGATAATCAGACTAGGTTATTGCCAGATACCTTTTTGTTCAAGCGTGCCGATGTATCTGAAACTGGTTCCGATATAACTCTGGGCTCTGGTAACCTTGGTGGCGCAATAAACTTTGTTACTATTGATCCAGAAGATTTATTACTCGGCGATCAATTTAGTACTAAAGTTGGCACAGGATATAATAGTGTATCTAGTGGTCAAAATACTAATTTAGGGCTTGCTGCCAAGACTGGCTCTGTAGGATACTTACTTGCCGGTGTATTTACCAATAACAATGATACGCAATTAAGTAATGGCACTACACTTGATTATTCAGCAAACACTAACTTCCAGGCAATGGCGAAAGTAAATATTGATATTAGTAAATCACAACAATTAAAACTTACGCTACTACAAATGCAGAATCAGGGTCTCTATCCTGCAATAATAAATGATCAAGTGAGTGAAGATAACCCAACTGCAGATTTCATTTTGCGCCAGTCACAATTTTCTGTTGATTATAATTATAAGCCAGGAAGCCCATATTTTGATATTCAAGCAAAATTCTATTATCTCAATAATTATTATCAATCATCTCCAACTGCAACTAGTCTTGAAGCGATTCCTCAACAAATAAATATAAATACGAGTGGGCTTAAATTACAAAACCAAATGCTTTTGGCTGAACAAAAGATATTATATGGACTCGACTATACTGACATAAATGGTTCTGACAGTAATAGTTCAAATACGATGTTAAGTTTTCCAAGCGCTACCCAGAATCTCTATGGCTTATTTCTTCAAGATAGCTGGGATATTATCAATAATCTTAATTTATCTGCTGGAACACGATATAATGCTTATACCAGCAGTAGCGGTAATCTAAATAGCTTTGGAGATTTTTTTACCAGCCAGTTGGCACTTAACTATAACTTTATGAAGGATTGGGCTGGCTATATTGCCTATACCGAAGGGTTCTCTGTGCCAACAATTCAGGATTTATATCTCGGTGGAGTACATCCTTATGAGGCTGGTGGGGAACCATTCATGACAATGTTACCAAATCCTAATCTAAAACCACAAATAGGCAAGAACAAAACGATTGGTATTAAATATGAACATAAATTCTATCCTGATCATACTATTAATGCGGGCATGAGTGTCTATTTGAATGATGTTGACAATTATATTCTTAATAGTTACCAAGGTAGTTTTGATAATGTGACTACCATTCAAAACATAAACATAGATAAAGCTCAGCTATATGGCTACATTTTAACACTCAATTATCACATGCCGCTCTTTAGTCTGGATAGTAATTTTACTCAGGGATATGGTAAAAGTATGAGTAGTTATCTAAATGATCATGGTGATTATGTACCTGCGGGGACACCATTACCTATACCGCAAGCAAAGGGGAATTTCGTACTTGGATTTCCAATAAAGCCTATTGACAGCAAGATTAAAGTGAACTTTAATTATGCACTTAGTCAAGAACAGACATTACCTGAAACGCCAACAGTAGGTGGCTATTTTTTAACCGGTCTTGGATATAATTGGAATCCACAAGGGCAAATGAGAGGTGTCAGCATTAATGCTGGGGTGGATAATATTTTTAATCAAAACTATCAGCAGTATGATGGTATCAATACATACCCAGGGCTTGCGCGTAATGTATATCTACAGGCAAGTTATCGCTATTAGTATAGTTAAAAAAATCCTTCGAGTTCTGGAAGAATAATTTCGATTAGGTTTAGCAGCTGGTTTTGGTAGTGGAAAATTGATTTCCGCTGCCAGAATAATTGTTCGGGTTGATATTTGTGCTGCTGAAAATAATCCTGCAGACGTGAATCATTAATGATGGTGCTGTGGATAAGATCTAGCTCCATTCTACTATCGCGAGTCACCGCTGAGCCATTGGCGAATAAAAATTTTCCAATCGGAGTAGTGTTGGCATTTTGTAATAATTTTGCAAAAAACTCATGCTCAAGCAAGGCATTGCTGCAAGCCAGTACTACTGGTATTTGGTTAAGATTGAGCGTAATATAGCGATAGAATTGATTACCAACTACGCCTTCATCGAGCAGTGTAACCGATAAATGGCGTCCAAGCGCTTCAAGTTGTTTAGTCATCGAACCACAAGAATTAAGTAACTCTTCAAATTCAGGGTGATTAGGGTAATCTAGCAGCGGCTTAGTCATGGCTGTAGGCGATTTGAGCCAGTTCATAATTTTCCAGATTGATTGCGGTTAGTTTACGTCCCCAGACACAGCCCGTATCGAGTGAAATATAGCGTTCTTCATGAAAAAACCCGAGAGCTGCCCAGTGCCCAAAGATAATTTTTTTGTTAATACTTGGGTTAAATGGGGTCTGAAACCACGGAGTTAAGTGTTCCGGCATATTTGCCAAATCGCCTTTATAGCGATAATCCAGCGCAAAACCGTCTCGTTCCAAAAAACGCATCCGGGTGCAGGAGTTAATCGCAAACTTCATTTTTTTAAGGCTGCTGAGATCGCTTGACCAATAATTAGGTTTGTTGCCAAAGATACTTTCAACGAATTGAACATAATCAGCTGATTGTAAATGATTAGAGACTGAGTGATTAATATGAAGTAGTTCGTTGAAATCCATTTGCGGATATATTCCCGCGTGAGCCATAATATATTGATTATCATGGTATACTAATGGGCAAGATCTAAGCCAATCAATATATTTATTGATGTTTTTATCGCGAATAACATCGCCTAAGGTATCATCACTGTCAAGTTTTACCAGATGATTAAAGCGTGCGAGTAAGTAAATATCATGATTGCCAAGTACGGTAATCACGCTATCCTGATTTTTATAGACCCATTTAAGTACTTCCAGTGATTGTGGTCCGCGATTAACCAGATCGCCAACTAGGTATAAAATATCTTTACTTGGATTAAAATAAATCAGTTGGAGCAGCTCCATAAATTGTCGGTAACAACCTTGAATATCACCTATTGCGTAGCGTGCCATCTAAACCCCTTAAATCAGTTACAATACCGTACTTTCATATTCATAGTAAATATATACTCCAAAGTCCAAGATTCAAAGATGATGAGTATTTTAGTAGAGCAAAATTTTATCACATATGCAAGAACTTCTTAATAAATTAAACACACCCCAGCGTGAAGCCGTGCAATACTACTCAGGACCGCTTTTGGTTTTAGCTGGAGCAGGGAGTGGTAAGACGCGGGTAATTACCCATAAGATCGCCTACCTGATTCGTGAGCGTGGCATGCAGGCTAAGCATATCACGGCGATTACTTTTACTAATAAAGCCGCTAAAGAGATGCAGGAACGCGCAACTAAACTGATGAACGGTTTGGCAACGCGTGGACTTACCATTTGTACTTTTCATGCTTTGGGGTTGAAAATACTTCGCGAAGAAGCGGCAACTTTAGGTTATAAAGCTAATTTCTCGGTGTTGGATAGTTATGATAGTGGCAAAATTATCAGCGATTTGGCGCAAACTACCGATAAATCTTTGGTGCGTAGTATTCAAGGGCAAATTTCACTGTGGAAAAATAGTTTCATTAATCCCGATGCTGCAGTCGCTGTGGCTAAAGAAGAATTTGATCGGGTAGTTGCCAGTATTTATCAGCAATACCAAGATACGCTTAAGACTTATCAGGCAATTGATTTTGATGATTTAATTAAGTTGCCGGTAGAACTATTTAAAGATAATCTGGCAGCACTGCATAAATGGCAGCTCAAAATTCGCTATTTATTGGTTGATGAGTATCAGGATACCAATGTTTGCCAATATCAGCTAATCAAGATGCTGGCTGGTATGCAAGGGCAATTTACCGCGGTGGGTGATGATGATCAATCAATCTATGCCTGGCGTGGTGCAGATAGTGAAAATCTCCGTCTACTTAATCAGGATTATCCAAACCTCAATATTATTAAACTTGAGCAGAACTATCGTTCAACCATCACGATTTTAAATGCCGCCAATCAGGTAATCCAGAATAATCCCAAACTCTTTGAGAAAAAACTGTGGAGTGAATTTGGTACTGGTGAAGCCATCCGAATTATTGCCTGTCCCAATGAAGAAGCGGAAGCAGATATGGTGGTGCGTAAAATTATGCTCCATCAGCTTAATGCGCAACATAAATTCTCTGACTATGCGATTTTATATCGTGGCAATTATCAGTCACGGATTTTGGAGCAGGCGCTACGTAACTATAAAATTCCCTATACCATTTCGGGTGGGCAATCCTTCTTTGATAAAGCTGAAATCAAAGACATTATGGCATATCTCAAGCTAATTCTCAATGACGATGATGATACTGCATTTATTCGTGCGATAACTATACCTAAACGGGGAATTGGACAAACTACCATTGATAAATTATCAACCTATGCTACCCGGCGGGGAATTTCGCTCTTTGCCGCTTTATTTGAGGAAGGTTTTGCTGCGGAATGTAATCCGGCGCAATTAGGCAATGTTTTGGATTTTGGTAATTTTATCAATGATATCCAATTTCGTCAAACTAAAGAACCTGCTGGGGATTTACTCAATGCGATTTTAAAAGCGATTGAGTATGAAGCCTATCTCTATGACTGTGAAGAAGTTAAGGCGGCCGAGAAGCGTTATGCCAATGTAGTTAGCTTTGTGGAGTGGCTAGCAAAAAAAGGTGAGAATGATAATAAAACCTTGCCGGAATTAATCCAAACTGTTTCGCTGATTAGTTTACTCGAAGGGCAAAACGAAGAAGAACCTGATGCGGTGAAATTAACTACCTTACATGCATCTAAGGGACTGGAATACCCGTATGTTTTTTTAATTAGCTGTGAAGAAGGAATTTTACCGCATCAGGAATCAATCGCTCAGGGTACAATTGAGGAAGAGCGCCGTTTGATGTATGTGGGGATTACCCGGGCACAATATGAGCTGACCATTAGTTATTGTGAGCAACGCCGTAAGGCTGGAGCGCTAGAAACCCGTGAGCGTTCGCGCTTTTTAGCTGAGCTGGGTGGGCACAATATTGTCGATGAGGCCAAGCGTAGATTTGAGAAAATTGATGATAAGGCCGAGCTGGCGAATAAGTTTAATTTGCTAAAAGCCTTGCTAAATAAGGCTTGATTATCTGATGGATTTAGTATACTATAATGCCTATTCTTGGAGAGAAAGATGAACGATCAACCAATTTTATTTATTATTCCCGGAGCTTGTTCTTTGGGCTCGCAAATCACTTTGGAGTGGCTAAAAATTCCGTATCAGGTTGGAATTACCAGCCCAGAAATCAGACAAAGTGAGCAATTTCGTAAAGTTAACCCCGCGGGTAAAGTTGGGGCGCTAAAAGATGGCAAGGTAGTTGTAGCTGAAAATCTGGCGATTTTGCTCTATTTGGCAGATAATTATGCGTCTCATGCTGTTTGTCCACCTTATGGTAGCAATGATCGAGTGCTAATTTACCAATGGCTATCTTATTTATCTTCTACATTACATCCTGCGTTTCAGCATTTTAATTATCCAAACCGTTTTGTCGAAGATGATTATGTCGATAAATTTCGTGAACTAGCAGAAGCGAGATTATTAGTTATATTACAATATATTGAGAGTAATCTATCGAGTAATGGATTCTTTTTGCCGACTGGACCAACGCTTGTTGATGCACAGGCATATGGTTTATTGCGCTGGTGTAAGAAACATAATCGTGGCGAAAATTTGGTAGATTTAACTGCATATCCTAAGATTCGTAATTTTTTTGCGATAATGGAACAAAATCCGGCAGTGCAAAATGCATTATTGATTGAGCAGCAACAGGCACAAGCGCTTAAAGGTAGTTTATTTGCGGGTTATTTTGAATTTAAGTAGAGGTTGAATATGGGATACAGATCATCATTATCATGTTATATTCGTGACGAATTAAAACCAATCTTTAAAAAGCAATACCTGCGTGAAGATATTGGTGCATCAATTGCGGTGGCTTTTGTCGCAATTCCCTTGTCGTTGGCAATTTCATTTGCAACAGGTGTTGGTGCCGAAGTTGGCTTAATTTCAGCAGTTGTTGGCGGTATTTTGGGTGCGTTGTTTGGTGGGTGCCGCTTAAGTGTTACTGGGCCAGCAGTTGCAATGTCGGTGCTACTGGCTGATACCTTGGCAGATTTTGGTTTCGCCGGCTTATTAGTCACCGGACTAGTCTGTGGTGTTTTACAAATTATTTGCGGCGCTTTGAAATTTGGGCGAGTTGCCAAATACATTCCGTTATCTCTGGTCTTGGCTTTTACTGCCGGTATTGGATTCTTACTGTTTTTTGAACAATTACCGCATGTTTTTCAGATTAAAGAAGCCAGTACTAATACGCTTGAAACGACGATTCGTCATGCACATCTTTATTTAAATCATATTAGCTCGGCTGGTGTTTTTTTGGTTATCTTGACGATTGCGGTGCTGAGTATAGTACCGCGTTATTTGCCACGAGCATATGCATTTGTTTTTGCAGTACTTATTCCAATGGCGCTAGTGCACTTTACCGGGCTAAATGTTGCCGTAATAGGTGCGATTCCCCATAGTCTGATTCACCCTGAAATTATTGATTTTAGCTTGATTAGTGATTGGCATAAATTATTATTGACGGCTCTGGAAGTATTTATTTTAGCTTCGTTAGAAACGATTCTTTCTAGCAATGCGGTTGATTTAATGGGTAAAGGTGATTTACATAATCCCAGCCAAGAGCTAATTGGGCAGGGGATTGCCAATATCGGAACCTCGATTTTTGGTGGAATCCCGGTAACAGGTGTGATTGCTCGCTCGTCAGTAAATGTTTTGGCTGGTGCTAAAACCAGACGCGCTGCAATTTTTCATGCTTTGATTATTCTTGCTGTAGTTTATTTTGTGCAAAGCTTTATTGAAAAGATGCCTCTAGCCGTGTTATCAGGGATTTTGCTTGCTGCTGCATTTAAAATGATGAATGTGCGCCAAGTAATTGATTTATGGAAAAGCGATCGTTTAGATGTTCTAATTTATTTGATTACTTTCTTTACAATTATTGGCACGGACTTGATAATTGGTATCCAAACAGGCCTTTTAGCGGCATTCATAATTGTTGGATTTAGAATGTTACGTACTCGTGCAGAGATTAAACTCTGGACCAATAATAATGTTCTTCGCGTAGGTCTAAATGGCAATATTTCATTTTTATCTTATGAAAAGTTAGCTACAATTCAAGAGTTTGCACAAAAGCAAACAGGTCTGCAATTTGTAGTTTTTGAGTTTGCTGATTTGCACAATATTGATAGTGGAGGAGCTAAACATTTAATTAATATTGCTGATGAATTGACTGAAGCTGGTCTTAAAGTGGTGTTTCATTCGATGAAGGATTACCAGCAGAATATCATCATTGCTAATACTTTTGGTGAAAAGAGCTATCATATTACTATTGCGGAACACCAGATTAAGGATTTATTAGAAAAATCTGGAGTAACTCATTCTGCAAATGATGTACTTCGTCATGGGATTACTAAATATGTTAGCCATTATGCGAGTGATAATCAGCAGCTTCTGACAACATTAGCACAAGGACAGAAACCGCATACTTTATTGATTACCTGTTCGGATAGCCGACTAAACCCCAATGCTTTTTTCTCAGCTAATATTGGGGAAATATTTATTGTGCGCAATGTTGGGAATGTTGTTCCGCCTTATATGCCAGAGAATATTTACAGTGAGATTGCGGCAATTGAATATGCGATTGCCGAACTTGGTGTTCGTAATGTGGTGATTTGTGGACATACTGAGTGTGGCGCAGTTAAAGCTTCGGTTGCAACTGGTGATGATAAGCTGGGATATATTGGCTTAGATAACTGGTTGGGATTAATTAAAGCTGGGTTTAAAATTAATAAGCCTAAAGATGCAGCTGAAGGTGTGCGGTTCAATCTGTTACATCAGGTGCAAAATCTTAAAACCTATCCAGGAATTAGTGAAATGCTTGCTAGTAAAGAATTGACGTTAAACGCTTGGATTTATGATGTTCACTCTGGGCATATGCTGGAATGGAGCAATGAGAAGCATGATTTTGTGCAGATAGTGTAATTTAATCTCTTCGGATAAATTCCCCGCAGCTCCGCTGCGTTCTGCTCTAAAATGATGGTGTGAGTGAAAAAAGTATATATTGGTATAAGAGTCATAACGTTACGGTATTGATATATCATTTGGTATTTTCGGCAAAATATCGAAAAGTTGTAATTTCAGATAAGGTTGATGCAGCCATAAAAGTGCACTATACCACTAAAACTAGACAAATTGAAATAAGAATGTGCTGCTGTTAGTTTAAACCTAAACTAATACAGTTAATCCAACTTCGTACAATACTCATAATTTCATCAAATGCAGTTTTAGCAACAGTGGGCTTATAATATAAATCTAAAAGGGCTATTATACCCACACCCACAAGCGCCGCAATCAGGGCATGATATCCACCCACAAGTTCCACAAATATTATGAATTTGTGTAGATAAACTAGTATTGCAGCTCCAACAATGTGTGGTTCGTGGCGTGATGGTCTCTGTGCTACAAACATCTGGTAATATTATATTATTATTTTTACGATAAATTACTCGACTAACTTTTATTCTTAGATTTTCGCTAGCATATCTTAATGAATAATGATTTTGATTATATGCTGCAACCACAATATCTCTGTCATCTTTGAGTTCGTCGTTGGCATACTCTAACATAAACCCATCTTGTTTGACAACAAACAATACAAATTCTTTATCCCCCCATAATTGTCCATTAGTAGGAGTAAATTGCAATGCACCCAAATCTTGCTGAACTGCTGCTAAGACAAATTCTTTATCCCTCCATAATTGTCCATTAGTAAGAGTAAATTGCAATGCTCCCAAATCTTGCTGAATTGCTGTTAAGACAACTTCTTTGTTATACCATCTAGCGTGCTTCAAAGCCTTCCAATCTTGTTGAACAGCCGCTAAGACAATTTCTCTGTTATGCTTTAGAACTTCGCTAGCAAACTGCAATGCCCAACCAGTTTTCTGAACAGCGGCTAAGACAATATCTTTGTCGTTCTTTAACTGTTTACTTGCGAAGTGCAAGACTGCACCTTTTTGCTGAACCGCAGCTAAGACAACTTCTTTGTCATTCTTTAACTCTTTGCTAACAAAGCGTAGCTCTCCACCGTCTTCTTGAACCGCAGCTAACACATCTTTTTTATTACTATTTTCGTTAATAATAGCCATAATTGACACCCAAAATTAAATAAGTACACCTTCTAGGATAGCTATTTTAACTCACTATTACATGGCTAATAGCGAATTAGGTTTGCTGTTTCATATTTTCTTATGTATACAATAGCGTTTTCGTAATTATCAAAATTTATATTTTTATCTGTATTTTTATGCCTAATAATAACACATCCAGTTTCTCTATTTGAAATGGATATTGACATCCATAAAACCATGTTCATAAATAGGTTATCATCAAATTTAAGAAATGAGCTTTCCTTTACAATAGAAAAAACAAAATTTTCATGTAACCACTCAGCTCATAGGTTAACTAATTGAATTTATTCAATATATTTTAACCAAAAAATCAAACGCCTAGTGTAAATAATTAAATCACAACAAGGTGTTAACCATAAAAATGGGCTGAGTGGTTACCAAATATTTTTACTGAAATCCTTTTGCATCAGTCAATTTAGATGCGTTTACCCTGAGATAACTGCCTAATTTGCAGTTTCAAATTTGAAAATTACTATATTAGTTTTTGTTTAACTTAACCAACAAAAAATCCCCCACAAATTTAATAGCTTTCGTTGATTACTTCATTGCAGATTATTAAGCTAACATAACCGTTAAAATTAAGTTTACGCATTTGATTGGGAACAATTAAATGATCCCCTTTTTTGATCGTTTGACCATTAAGTACCGCTTCACCACTTACTACACTAATTAGCAGATACGGAACGCTTAAAGTTAACTCTAATTTACCATTGATTTCTAGTTTACCAACCTGAAAATGTTGATTCATGGTTAAATTGGTAAACGTAGCCTCTAGTCCGATATTCCGCTCTTCTGGCTTGGCTACTGCGCTAGTGTGTGGAGACTTAATCACCGCAAAAGCTTTATCTAGGTGCAATTCACGTAAATTACCTGCAGCATCACGGCGATCATAGTCATATAGGCGATATGTTGTATCTGAGGATTGTTGTACTTCTAAAATTAGCGTACCTTTACCCAATGCGTGCACAGTACCTGTGGGTACATCAAAAAAATCTCCAGCTTTAACTGGTACATAATTAAGTAATTTATTCCATTCACCAGATGTGGCAAGCTGCTTAAACTCATCTGAGGATTGTGCATTATGTCCATAGATTATTTTGGCATCTGTGGCTGCATCAAGCACATACCAACACTCTGCTTTACCTAAGTCATTTTCAATCAGTTGGGCGAATTTATCATCCGGATGCACTTGGACGCTGAGATCATCATTCGCATCCAGAATTTTTACCATGAGTGGAAATTCACGACTTTCACTATTGGCAAATAATTCTGGGTGTTCGTTCCATAATTGAGAAAGCGGTGTTCCTGCATATACTCCATTACGAATGCAGGTTTCGCCATTTTTGTGAGCACTGATTGCCCAGCATTCACCAGTTTGATTGCTACTTAAGCTATAACCAAAGTCAGTTTTTAATTTATGCCCGCCCCAAATGCGTTCTTTAAAAATTGGTTGTAAAAATAATAGTTCCATTATCTGAGCTTCTTTTATATTTGCAGTGCCCAATTATAGCAAACTAGGTCCTGTGTATTACAAACTTAATTTAAAATAAAAAACCCGAAGTTATTATAGCTTCGGGTTTTTTATAATTGAGTGCTTATTTAAGCTTAACTTCCTTGTAAGTCACGTGTTTGCGTGCTTTAGGATCAAACTTGGTAAGTTCTAATTTTTCAGTAGTAGTACGTTTATTTTTAGTTGTGGTATAAAAATGTCCGGTACCTGCTGTAGATTCTAATTTAATTTTCTCACGCATGATAATTACTTTCTAATTATTAGATAACAAGGCCATCGGCACGTAATTCAGCGATAACTACATCAATACCTTTTTTGTCAATGGTACGTAATGCTGCGTTTGATACACGTAAGCGCACCCAACGGTTTTCGCTTTCAACCCAGAATTTACGTGATTGTAAATTTGGAAGGAAACGGCGTTTAGTCTTATTGTTTGCGTGAGATACGTTGTTACCAACCATAGGCTTTTTGCCTGTCACTTGACATACTCGTGCCATAATCTCATCACCTTTTAAAATTAATACAAGCCCGTTATTTAAGCATATTTAAGTCAGAAATGCAAGTCTAATTTGATTTAATTGCAAATTGTGACTCATTGACAGGCAATAATTTAGCAGCCAATTTAGGCTTAGAATAACGTATAATAACCACTTAAACTTTCATGGAGTATTCGATGATTCCTGTGATTATTTCCGGAGGCGCTGGTTCTAGACTGTGGCCTGTGTCACGTCAATCTGATCCCAAGCCATTTTTGAAACTTTCAGATGGTAAAAGTCTATTACAAAGTACCTTTATTCGTTCGCTTAATCTTGGGCAAGCAGTTAGTAGCATAATTACAGTTACTAATGAGAAGTTGCACTTCAGGATGCAAGATGAATATCAACAAGTTAATCCAACACAAGTAAATTGTGATTTTATTTTAGAGCCCTTTGGACGTAATACCGCACCAGCCGTTTTGGCAGCAGCATTATTTGCTGAGCAAAATTATGCCGAAGATGAGATATTATTAGTATTACCCGCGGATCATCTAATTAGTGATATGGCTGCATTTAGTGCTGCGGTTACTGATGCGGTGGCGATGGCGAAACTTGGCTATCTGGTAACCTTTGGGATAAACCCAGAGTACCCAGAAACTGGCTACGGCTATATTGAGGCAGCTAAAGAGCAGCCGATTGCCAATGGTTATGCAGTTAAACGTTTTGTCGAAAAACCGAATCTGGAGCTAGCTACCGAATATGTTAAGTCTGGTGATTACCAGTGGAATTCTGGCATGTTTTGTGGGCAAGTTAAGACTTTCCTGAGTGAATTTAATCTTCATTCACCAAGTGTAGTGAAACAAGTTACCCGCTGCCTGAGTAATTCTAATCTCGCGCAGTTAAACACTGGTAAAGTAGTTCATCTTAATCCTAAATCATTTATTCAAGCCGAAAATATCTCAGTTGATTATGCACTATTTGAAAAAACCACTAAAGCGGCGGTAATACCATGTTCAATTGGTTGGTCAGATATTGGTTCATGGTTGTCGATTGCACAGAGTTTGCCACAGGATGCTGAGGGGAATGCGATTATTGGTGAAAATATCTTGCATAATACCAGTGATTGTCTGATTTATTCAACTAACCGGATGGTGGCAACTGTAGATGTGCATAATCTGGTGATTGTTGATACTCCAGATGCATTATTGGTGGCAAACAAAGACCAAACGCAGGATGTTAAGCATATCTTTGAACGTCTCAAAAAAACGCAACATCCGCTATCCGACTTACATCAAACCGTGCATCGTCCATGGGGCACTTATACCATCCTTGAAGAAGGACCTTTTTATCGGATTAAACGGATCGAAGTTAAGGTTGGGCATGCGCTATCCAATCAATCACATGAGAAGCGTAGTGAGCATTGGGTAGTGGTTGATGGCGAAGCAACGGTTGTGCATAGTGATCAAGTTATCAAGCTAACTGCCAATCAGTCAACTTACATTCCGGCAGGGGATAAGCACCGTTTGATGAATGCGGGTGAGCAAAATTTAGTTATCATTGAAGTGCAGTGCGGTAATTATTTAGGTGAAGATGATATAGTGCGTTATGACGATCTTTACGGTCGCAATTAGAAAGATTCATCATCCTAAATCTTTCTAATTGGTCAGATGCTTATGGTTTTTTAAAGACTTTAAGTAGATTAAAAATAATTAACATTAACAAAATAAGGAACAGTTTATGAATAAATTAAATAATCTTTTGGCAACTAGCGATAAGGCAATTTTTGATTTGATTAATCAGGAAGCTGTTCGTCAGGAAGAGCATATTGAATTAATCGCCTCAGAAAACTATGTGTCTAAAGCGGTTTTAGAAGCGCAAGGTTCCGTTTTAACTAATAAATATGCCGAAGGCTATCCACAAAAACGTTATTACGGTGGATGCTATTATGTGGATCAGGTTGAGCAAATTGCGATTGATCGCTTAAAACAAATTTTTGGTGCCGAGTATGCCAATGTCCAGCCCCATAGTGGTTCACAAGCTAACCAGGCAGTTTATTTTGCGGTATTAAAACCGGGTGATACCGTTTTAGGAATGTCATTAGCACATGGTGGGCATTTAACCCATGGTTCACCTGTTAATCTATCCGGTAAATTGTTTAATTTCATCAGCTATGGTTTGACTGAAGAAGAAGCGATTGATTATGCCGAAGTAGAGCGTTTGGCAATTGAGCATAAACCTAAATTAATCGTAGCTGGTGCATCGGCATATTCATTGGCAATTGACTTCAAGCGTTTCCGTGAGATCGCGGATAAATGCGGTGCTTTGTTGATGGTTGATATGGCTCACTATGCCGGTCTAATCGCTGCTGGGGTTTATCCAAATCCAGTTCCTTATGCTGATTTTGTAACTTCTACTACTCACAAAACTTTGCGTGGTCCACGTGGTGGGATCATCTTGGCTAAAGAAGAACACGGCAAAATGCTTAATTCCTCAATCTTCCCGGGCTTACAAGGTGGACCGTTGGAGCACGTGATTGCAGCCAAAGCCGTAGCTTTTGGTGAAGCATTACAACCTGAATTTAAAACTTACCAAGAACAGGTTAAGAAAAATGCAGTGGCATTAGCTGAAACTCTAATTAAACGTGGCTTACGAATTGTATCTGGACGGACTGAGTCGCATGTGATGCTGGTTGATTTACGCGCTAAAGGAATCACGGGTAAAGTAGCTGAAGAAGCTCTGGGTAATGCTAATATTACGATCAATAAAAATGCGATTCCGAATGATCCGGAAAAGCCATTTGTAACTAGTGGTATTCGTCTGGGTACACCAGCAGTTACTAGCCGGGGCTTTGGTGTGGCTGAATGTGAGCAATTAGCCAATATGATTGCGGATGTTTTGGAAAATCCCGCGGATGAAGCCATGATTGCTAAAGTTAAACAACAGGCATTGGATTTATGTGCTAGATTTCCGGTGTACAAGTAATTAGGATTGACTTAAATAAAGAGCTACCTCATTAAGATGGTAGCTTTTTTGTTTTAATTTGATGTATAGCTAAAAATACATCCATTTAGTCATAACGTCATCACCATGATTGTTACTTGGATTGTAACCTTTGATATATGGTTTTATCAAGCGAGAATAGGTGTATTGATATAATGGGATAATCGGATAATCATTCATTGACAGCATAACCGCCTGTGTATATAAAGCTTGTTTCTGGCTGGGATCAAGAGCATAATTAGCACCATGAATTAATTCATCATAAGCTGGGTTACAATAATGCGAATTATTCTGCGGTGCATTACATAAAAACATAAAATCAGTATAATCAGTAATATTTTTACCAGCTACCCAACCATCGCGGGCAACTTGATAATTACCTTTTTGCCGCGCAAGGATAAAGGTTTTCCATTCCATATTAGTCGCAACCACATTTACGCCCAGGGTTTCTTTCCACATTGAGGCAATTGCTACTGCAATTTTTTTATGACTATCCAAGGTATTATATGAAATCTCGAGTGTTAGCGGATGGTTTGCTCCATAGCCCGCCTCAGCATACAATTTTTTAGCTTCAGCAATTTGCTTTTCCCTAGTCCAATTCGCCCATTCATATTTTAGATTAGCATATTTACCGTTTGATACTGTTGGTGCTACATAAGAATAAAGCTCAGTTTGCCCCTGTCCAAGTATATCCTGAGTTAGGATTTTACGATCTACTGCCATTACCAGTGCTTGGCGGAGTTTTTGATTGTCTTTTAGCTCAGGACGCATCATATTGAAGTCATAAAAATAAATTGCATCCTGTTGAACGGTATATAATTCTTTTGGATATGCTGTCTTGATTTCTTTATAACGGTCAGTTGGTATTGAGTTAGTTATATCTATGTTATTGGCTTGATATTGATTAAATTCTGCATTAGGATCTGCAATTGCCAGATATTTCACCTGTGGAATTTTTACCGTTGATTCGGCATAGTAGAATGGATTTTTCTCGGCTGTAATATAGCCGTTTACGACATGTTCGGTCATTTTGTATGCGCCAGAAGTAACCATGTTTTGCGGCTCAGTCCAAGCGGCACCCTTGACAGCAATGAGCTTAGTTGGTACAACTTTAAAGCCTTGGTTATTACTCAGTAAATAGATAAAGGCTTCAGATGGATGTATGAGTTTCACTATCACGGTGTTTTGGTCTGGTGCGCTGATAGCGAGTGAGCTAGGTGGTAATTTACCTTTAACAATTTGTACACCATTTTCAACTATTTCCAGCATATTATTTTGTGGTGAGCCTGTTTTGGGGTCAGCAAATCGTTGCCATGATTTGACAAAGTCTGTTGCAGTAATCGGAGTGCCATCAGAAAATTTTATTCCCTTACGCAAATGGAAGGTATAGGTTTTTTGATCTGAGTTAATCTCCCAGCTCTCGGCTAATCCCGGGATTGGTTCTCCTTTTTGATTAAAAGATACCAGGCCTTCAAAGAAGTCATGTGCAACTCGTGCGGAAATACTATCACCGGATAAATCAGGGTCTAAAGTTGGTGGTTCACCGCCGATTGAAATATTTATCGTATTGCGTATTGGTGTGTCTGGAGCGCTATCTGTGTTAGCTAAATTTGATTTTTCTTTAGAACATGCAGAGAGGAGTAATCCGCAAATGATTAAATGCAGTAACTGTTTATTCATTTTCAATACCTCATAAATATACTCATCATTTTTGAATCTTGTACTTTCTCGCCTCTCAAGAAAGATTCCGCGTCCAAGAATCAAATGCTGCGAGCATATGATACAACACTGTTGGTAAAACTTTATTTAAAGATGAATTATACAACATTATCGACGGTTTTTTTAGTTGCGCTGCAGCATTTTTAACTATATGATTTGCAGAGTTTTATTTAGCTAAAATCGTAGAAAGCAGGGGTTTTTGAATCAAGAAAAAGATTGTTAATTTTCAGACTCTTGCCGCATAATTATATGATAAAATCCGCTCAGTTAAATTTTTCTTTACAATCAAGATAATCATATAAAAGGTTCGTGATGAAGCATCAAATTAGAGATATCGCACTGAGTGCCAGTGGTATAATGAAAATCGAGTGGGTTAAAAAGAATATGCCCTTATTGCAACGTTTAGAAGACGAATTTGTCAAAACTAAGCCCTTTGCAGGTAAAAAAATTACCGTATCAGTGCATCTGGAAGCTAAAACTGCCCGCCTAGCTTTGCTCCTAGCGGCTGGTGGTGCTGAAGTTTGTGTAACTGGTAGTAACTCACTTTCCACGCAAGATGATGTGGCTGCTGGTTTAGTTGCCTCTGGAATAAGTGTATTCGCTTGGTACGATGCAACTCCAGAAGAATATAATCGCCATATTGAAATGTCCTTAGAATTTGCGCCGGATTTGATTATTGATGATGGTGGTGATTTAATTAATCTGCTGCATACCAAGCGCCAGGATTTAATGGTAAATGTAATTGGTGGTTGTGAAGAAACCACTACTGGAATAATTCGTCTTAAAGCGATGGAAGCCGAAGGGTTATTGAAATTCCCGATGATGGCAGTGAATAATGCGTATTGTAAATATTTGTTTGACAACCGTTATGGTACTGGTCAATCAGTATGGGATGGAATTAATCGCACGACCAATCTAATTGTAGCGGGTAAAGATGTGGTGGTAGTGGGCTATGGTTGGTGTGGTAAAGGTATCGCAATGCGTGCCAAAGGTTTGGGTGCGAGTGTCATAGTCTGTGAAATTGATCCAGTTAAAGCGGCTGAGGCAGTAATGGATGGCTATAAAGTTATGCCGATGAGCGAAGCCGCCAAACGTGGTGATATTTTTGTAACCGTAACTGGTTGTAGCGATGTAATTACTAAGGAACATTTTGCGGTGATGAAAGATGGGGTGCTATTATCCAATGCCGGACATTTTAATTGTGAAGTGTCAGTGACAGATTTGGTAGCAGTTGCGACAGAAATTAAAGACTTTAGACAAAATATTAAAGGCTATAAAATGCCACAAGGGCATTGGGTATTCTTGCTAGCTGAGGGTAAATTAGTTAATCTGGCTTCAGGTGATGGACACCCGGCAGAAATCATGGATATGAGCTTCGCAATTCAGGCATTAAGTGCAGAATATGTAGCTAAACATGGTAAAGACTTAAAAAATCAAGTAATAGATATTCCAGCAGATATTGATAAACGTGTAGCGATGATGAAATTAGATGCTTGGGGTATTGCGATTGATAAATTAACTCCGGCTCAGGAAAAATATTTATCAAGTTGGAATGAATGAGTATTTTAATTAAAAATGCTACGATTATCACGGGTGCGACTGATGCTATGGTTTTAACTGACCATTGTATCGGTATCAAAGATGATCTGATTGAGTTTGTTTGCCCAAGTTCGGAGCTTTCTTCAGAGTTTCAGGCGGATACGGCTATTGATGCGCGAGATATGTTAGTAATGCCAGGTTTGGTAAATGCACATACCCATAGCGGAACTACAATATTGCGTAATTATGCTGGTGATAAAAAGCTCGAAGACTGGCTTTTTAATCATATTATTCCAGCGGAGATGAAATTAACTCCGGAAGATGTTTATTGGGGAGCTAAGCTCGCGATTATTGAAATGCTCAAATCAGGTACTACTAGCATCGCGGATATGTATTGGCATATGGATTATGCGGCACAAGCCTTTCAGGAAAGCGGAATGCGTGCGGTATTATCCAAAAGCCCGCTGATGTTTAAAGATATGTCAGTTGATCTGGCTGGTTGTGTTGAATATTATAATAAATGGCATAATACTGCGGATGAACGTTTGAAAGTATATTTGGAGGTTCATTCAACTTACCTTTATAATCCAGATTTGCTAGAGGAAGCGGCGAAAGTTGCCAAGCAACTAAATACCGGGATTCATATTCATTTGCTGGAAACCAAGCATGAGCAACGCGAAACTTATCAGAAATATAAAATGAGCGGTGCTGAATTATGCGAGAAATGCGGAATTTTTGATGTGCCAGTAATTGCCGCGCATTGCGTGCATTTGGATGAGCAGGATTATGAAATTTTAGCTCGTCATAAGGTAAATGTAGTACATAATCCAAGCAGTAATCTCAAATTGGGTAGCGGTATTGCTAATGTTCCTAAAATGTTACAACGCGGGATTAATGTTGCGCTGGGTACTGATGGGGCAGCCAGCAATAATAACCTAAGTCTGTTTAAAGAAATGAACCTAGCGGCTCTATTGCATAATGGTGTTGCAGAGGATCCACTAGCAATCACATCCTCTCAAGCGATTGCGATGGCAACTAGCAACGGAGCTCAGGCTTTAGGGTTAAATACAACTGGAGTTCTTCAAGCTGGCAAAAAAGCGGATTTGATACTACTCAGTACTAAAGGTGCACATATTAATCCGATTACTGAGCCATTATCGGCAGCTGTTTATTCGGCACAAGCTTCTGATGTTGATACGGTGATTGTTGATGGCAAAATTTTGCTTGCCAACAAAGAGTTAGTATCAATTGATGAAGAGTTGGTGATAGCTAAAGTGAAAGAAATCGCGCGGCGGATAATAGAGTAATAGAAACTGTTTAGATTCAATTTTTGAGACGATAAAGCAAATTGTTCAAGTAATGCTGGGTATACTACCATCTTGGCAATCGCCGGATTGCTCAAATTTATGCTTCATTAAAATAAGCCACCAGAAATAGATCTGGTGGTTTTTTAAAGCCCGCCTAATAAATTATCTTAATACTTCGAGATTATAGCTCAAGAGGATATGTTAAAATTACATAACATTAATCATTGTCGTGTAGCATGTTGTAGTAACAGCTTGTTATGGTTACTGCTCGGAATATTTCACGATAAACAAAGTAATATAAAATATAAAATATAATAAAAATAAAGTAAGCATAGTTGTTGTTTTACAACATAAGTTATGAAGAGGGTTAGTTATGTTAAAAAGGGTTTTAATAAGTATGTTGCTGTTTAGCTGCATAAGTTTTAAGATCAGCGCGGCAGAGAATGCGTTATCTCAACCAATTATGTTCAGTTCTGATATGGAACAACATGGTTCATTTACGGCGGAAGATTTGCGAACATCTCCATTGCTTAGAAGTATGTTTAATCTAAGTGTTAACGACGTAAATCAGGAATTTGTTAGAATTTGTATAAATCCAAAGAACCAATGCCGGGTTATTCGCCGGGAAACTAAAGTCGGCTTGGTAGCAAGTAATGGACAAGTAAAATTTGATGATAAGATGAATTAATTAATCTGCTTAAGTATAGTTTTGATTGGGTGTCAACGATGGTTAAAAAAATCACTTTATTAATTACAGTTGCTGGCTTGTGTGCCTGTAGCAGTAATGGCGGTAGCTTAGATGTCAAAAATAGTACTCAAGAAGTATCTTCTGCACCTACAAAGCAAAATGCAAGCGAAGCTATTCTTGGTGGCTGGGCACCAGTGTTTTTTAGCGGATTTGACAAAAAAGAGTTAGACCAGATTATTGATGGAATTAACACTGGACGAATTAAGCGTGCGGTAGTGAGTTACCCAACTAGGATGCAAACTCTGGCAAATAATATCCGTGATTATTTACAAACTAATACTGGACAAAAAATTTCTATGAAATCAGTTGAGCTTAAAGATACGGAGCAGGTAAAGTATAATTTGAAGCAAGTAATAGTAACGCTCTATTTTAATTAGAATTAGAGCATAGCAAATTTATTTTAATTTAAATCAGTAGAAAACATTGCTTTGAATTTGGATTATGTCTTTATAAAAACGTCTAATATGTGTCTAACTTACGCAAGTGCCTTAGTAATATGATAAAATATGGGCGCTTTATTTTTATAAATTATCTATAAGGATATCAAATGAATTTACATGAATATCAAGCTAAGGAATTGTTGGCACGTTATGGTTTGCGAGTTCAAACCGGAGTTCTGGCAACCAGTGGACATGAAGCGGCTGACGCTTATGATAAACTTGGTGGCAAATTTGCAGTAGTAAAAGCACAGGTGCATGCTGGTGGACGCGGTAAAGCTGGTGGTGTAAAAGTAGTTAAATCTCGTGATGAAGCACGCGAAGTAGCAGAGAGCCTGATCGGTAAAAATTTGGTAACCTATCAAACAGATGCTAATGGTCAACCAGTTAATTCAGTATATGTTTCTGAGGATCTATACCCAGTTTCACGTGAATTGTACTTAGGTGCAGTGGTGGATCGTTCAAGCCGTAGAGTAACCTTTATGGCATCAACTGAAGGTGGTGTGGAGATTGAGAAAGTTGCTCATGATACCCCTGAGAAAATTCTTAAAGTAGTAGTAGATCCGCTAGTAGGATTACAACCATGTCACGCACGTGAAGTTGCATTTCAACTTGGTTTGAGCGGTGATCAGGTTGCTAATTTTGTCAAAATGATGCTTGGTGCATATCAGGCTTTCGTGGAAAATGATTTTGCTTTATTTGAAATCAATCCATTGGCAGTTCGTGAAAATGGTGAATTGGTATGTGTTGATGCTAAGATTAACTTAGATTCAAATGCCTTATTCCGTCATGCTGATCTATTGGCATTACGTGATAAATCACAAGAAAATGAGCGCGAGTTAAAAGCTTCTGAACATGATCTTAACTATGTTGCTCTTGAAGGTAATATTGGCTGTATGGTAAATGGTGCTGGTCTTGCAATGGCAACGATGGACATCATTAAATTATACGGCGGTCAACCTGCAAATTTCCTTGATGTTGGTGGTGGTGCTACTAAAGCGCGCGTTATCGAAGCCTTTAAGTTAATCTTAGCTGATAGCAATGTAAAAGCCGTATTGATTAATATTTTTGGTGGAATCGTGCGTTGCGATATGATTGCTGAAGCAATTATTGATGCAGTAAAAGAAGTTAATGTAACTGTGCCAGTAGTTGTGCGCCTAGAAGGTAATAATGCAGAATTAGGTTCTAAATTATTGAAAGAATCTGGCTTAGCATTGATTCCTGCTGAAGGTTTAGCTGATGCAGCACAAAAAGTTGTCGCAACTTTAAAATAACTGCTCTTATGTAGTTAGTTAAATGCCAAATAAATTAATAAGGATTTAAAATGAGTGTTTTAGTTAATAAAAATACCAAAGTTTTAGTACAAGGTTTTACTGGTAAAAACGGTACTTTCCATTCTGAGCAAGCGATTGCTTACGGCACTAAAGTAGTTGGTGGTGTGACTCCTGGTAAAGGTGGCAGCCAGCATTTAGGTTTACCTGTTTTTAATACGATGAACGAAGCTGTGCGTGAGACTCAAGCTGATGCTTCAGTTATCTATGTGCCAGCTCCATTTGTGTTGGATTCAGCAGTTGAAGCGATTGATGCTGGTGTAGCCTTGATTGTGATTATTACTGAGGGCGTGCCAACTTTAGATATGTTAAAAGTTAAGCGTTATGCTGAATCAAGCGGTTCACGGATTATCGGACCAAATTGCCCGGGAATTATTACTTCGGGTGAATGTAAAATTGGGATTATGCCGGGTCATATTCATTTGCCGGGTAAAATCGGGATTGTTTCACGTTCTGGTACTTTGACTTATGAAGCAGTAGCGCAAACTACTAAATTAGGCCTTGGTCAGTCAACTTGTATCGGTATCGGTGGTGATCCTATCCCTGGTACTTCACATATTGATTCATTAAAATTATTCCAAGAAGATCCACAAACTGAAGCGATTATTATGATCGGTGAAATTGGTGGAACTGCCGAAGAAGAAGCTGCTGAATACGTAAAATCTCATGTAACTAAACCTGTGGTTGGTTATATTGCTGGGGTTACTGCTCCTGCTGGTAAACGTATGGGACATGCGGGTGCAATTATTTCTGGTGGTAAAGGTACTGCGGAAGAAAAATTTGCGGCTTTTGAAAAAGCCGGGATCGCGTATACTCGTTCGCCTGCCGAACTTGGTACAACAATGTTGGAATTATTAAAATCTAAAGGCATGATCTAATTTTTTTAGATCCAATGCTGGTTAATTAGCCTCTAAAAACCCACCGATTATGGTGGGTTTTTTGTTGTGTCTGAATTTAAAGGTTCTACAGCTATTTGTGGGGTAAGTATTTGGGTGGTAATGTTTGCCGTTGTAACGATTGAGTTAATTAAGTTATAATTAGACTTTTCTCGAAATAACTATGCTTGAAAGGGTGTCCCGTGTTTAATATTGTTTCTCGTAAGCTTGTGTTAGCGTTAACTTTGTCAACGGCACCATTTGTATATGCTAGTGAAATCTCATATGAAGATAATGAGAGTGAAGTAAGAACAAGTGACGATGCAGATAAGACTCGTGATGATTATTTTGACAATGATGTTGGCGTTTTAATCGAAGAAGAAGAGATTAAGCAGCTTAAACAATCATATATTTCACCATATAATTATTTGCAGGATCCAATTGCTTTAAATATGGGCTCAAGTGCCAAAGCTGAATCCACGGGAACGTTTCATCTGGGTACCAGTTTTATCGCCGGGATGAATAGCCCAATGAATGGACAAAATACTGCGATTAATACCAATGTTGTGCAGGTTTGGGGGCAAACTGAACGCTTCGGTGGTTTTGCTTTAGGTGGTGCCGGAACTGCAGTTGTTAATTTTCGCCAAATCGGGCAACCAAATACTTTTAGTACAACTTCGGTTTTTTCACCGAGTCAGGCATATGTTGATTATCAGTATAGTAATAAGCTGGACGTTGTTGCAGGTAATATTCTTATTTCTACACCGTGGGTTACCAGCTTTGGCTCAAATCCGGGTGGTACTTATGCAATGGGAAATAACTCCTATCAGGCAGCACTAGTTAATATTCAGGCATTGCCAAGCTTATTAATAACCGGCTTTAGTGCGTGGAATTATACCCAATACCCAAATAACTGGGGTAATCAGCAAACGTATTACAATAATGGTGGCGTATTAGCAAGCATTGGAAGCACGCCAACTAATGGACCAAGTGGACTTGGTTTAACCTGGAATCCTGTGGATAGCTACTCAGGGCAATTATGGTTATATAATTTTGCTGACTATGCCAAAATGATTTATGCTGATAATAGCTACCATGTTGATGTGGCAAGTAAAGTTAGCTTTGATTTTGGTTTGCAAGGTTTTATGCAATCATCATCTGGTTCTGAAATTACTAACCAATTTCCCTTGCCGGGGCAAACTACGCCAGCAGGAGTAATTGCGAGTAATGGTGTTGGGGGGAGAATTGCTCTAAATGTAGCAAATAACACCACCAGTATTTCCTATAATAATATTTTTGGTTCCAGTGGTTCATTTTTGAATGGTGGAATGGTAACGCCTTATACTTATGGTATGGAAGTTGATCCGCTCTATACAACACCTGCGTTGACATCCTTGGCTGAGCTTGGCTCTGGCTATGCCTATACTTTACGCAATAGTACTTCATTTATGGATAATTCACTAAAGTTTAATCTATCAATGTCACAGTTTTTTGTCAATCAGGTTTATGTTGGACAAGCAACTGCTGTTACTGAATATGATGCATCGTTGTTGTACCGGATTCCTCATACCAATATGAATGTCTGGACGCGTTTGGTTTATCTCGAGCAAGCTGAAGATGTGGGTGGCAATATGCTGCAACCACGGATTATTTTTAACTGGACATACTAAGATTAGCTTACCCATGTTTTTATATGGTTGTGCAATTAATGGTTTTAGCTTAAAATCTCGTTTATCAAGTTTAACTTCTTAACTTTTTAGAGGGTCCAAGCAGATGAAAACATTATATCGCGGTAAAATTTTTACATTTAATCAACAAGCTAGTTTACAAAATTTACAGGGAGTGATCCCGGATGCCTTATTCGTAAATGATGAGCGCTTCACTTTTCTACGTGACGGAGCAATTATTGTTGAGAATGGTAAAATTAGTGCGGTTGGCGATTATAGTGAGATTAGCTCACTACTGCGCGCGGAAGATAAAACTGTTGATTACCGCGGTAAACTAATTGCACCGGGATTTATTGATACCCATATTCATGCGACTCAGACTTCAAGTGTAAGTGCTTATGGAGAAAAATTATTAACTTGGTTAGATAATTACGTTTTTCCCAGCGAAGTTGCGTTTAATAGCGAACAATCAGGTCGTCGTGAATATGATATTTTATTAAAACAATTATTTAAAAATGGCACGACTTCAATCTGTGCTTATTTACCAACCTCATATGATGGTGCTGATTTGGTTTTTGAAATGACCGACCAATATAATATGCGGGTAATCATGGGCAATACTATTATGACCGATGGTAATGCTAAGTTAATTACTGACCCGCAAACTAGCATGAAAATCAGTGAAAAGCTCTATAATAAATGGCACGGAGTTAACCGCTCATCATATGCTTTAACTCCGCGTTTTGCATTGAGTTGTACCGATGAAACATTAGGCTTATGCCGTGAGTTTATGGAATCACATCCTGATGCGTACGTACAAAGTCATTTATGTGAAAATATCAATGAAATCGCCGATACGGTAGCTAAATTCTCATGGGCAAAAGATTATCTCGAAGTATATGAGAAATCTGGTTTAGTTAATGCACGCTCAATTTATGGGCATTGTATTCATTTATCAGAGAGTGAATGGAGTCGGATGGTCGAAAAACAAGCAATTTTTGCTAATTGTCCAGTAAGTAACAATTATCTGGGAAGTGGCCTGTTTAATTATCAAAAAGCAGTACAGCTAGATGCTAAGCTTACTCTAGCAACTGACTGGGGTGCTGGTAATACTTTGTCTATGTTACGGGTTATGGATGATGCGTATAAAGTTGCAATGCTTAATTCTTTCAAACTAGAAACATTAACTCGCTGGTATTCTTGCACTTTAGGTGCTGCGAAAGCTTTAGGTGTTGGACAGCATATTGGTAGTCTTGAAGTTGGTAAAGAAGCGGATTTTATTGTGTTTGATCCAGCACAAAATGAGTTGTTAAATTATCGTTTGGAAAGTAGTTTTGATTTATTGGATTATTTATTTTCACTAAGTTCATTGGGTGATGACCGGATTGTTGCCGCAACTTATGTTTATGGTAATAAAGTTCATGGTGAATAATTCCATGCAACTCAGGTGAAGATTAATTAGCCTTTGAGTTATAAATAAAAAGGGCACTATGGAAAATAGTGCTCTTTGGCGTTTAAATAACTGGATAGAAATTAATCATCAATTTTGCAGTAATCTAATTTACTTTCAATAAAGTTACATTTCATATCATAGTTATGTGGTGCTGACGCATAAAATTCAAGCTCAGTTTCTACTTTACCATTGTGGTGATCGTGATCCACATCATATGGTTTGCAATATTTAGTCATATCTCCAATGGTAGAACTTGTTTTTACTTGATAAGTATTACACATGATTTTTTCTTGTTGTAAGTTAGCTAGTCGATCGGCAAAAACAATACTAGCGTTGATAGATAAAAGTGTGAAGATGATTTTTTTCATTGTACAATTCCTTCTAAATATAAAGTTATGTAAACCTGTTGCGTTATACAGTTACTACAAAAATATCACTTATTATAAGCTGATATTTTTGCGTGTAATAATCTGCAAACTGCATGTTCTATAATTGAGATTGTAGCATTCATGCCTGACTATTAGCAAGAGACATTTTTGTTTATTGCACATTTTGGCTGTTTAAGTGTATCAATTATGACTTAATGCCTTACCAAAGACCATGTTCACTAAAGGTAATGGTTATTTAGTATTTAAAATAAACATAAACATACATTTATATGAGAAAATCAGAGTAATTACAGAGTTTAAAAATATAAACATGGAATTACGATATGCTATCACGAGGCTTGACTCCCAATATACCAGTTGGTAAAGCACCGCGCTTATATGTTTTAGCGCTGGGGTTAGTCATGGAATATACCTGTTTATTGTTAATTTTATTTGATCAACGCAGATTGGCATTAACCATTTTTTGTACTGATGAAAAATATCCTGCCATCGTTTACTTTGAGCTTATTTTTGGCAGTGTTTATCTGTTGAGTAATCTAATCGTTCTCTTCGCTGTGAAATCCAAATTAATTAGTAAATTAGTACATAAGCCACAACATATAATTTATTCGGCTACTACGCTGTGTGCGTTCTTTTTTATGCTGCTTTTACTAACCCCACAAATCTTTATTCTTCGGTTTAGTTTATTTATTTTATTTATGCTGCTATTTCTCTTTCTTCATGTCTATGAACAATTATTAGCGATATTTTGTTTGCTAAATGTTATTCGTACTAAGGAACAATATCGTGATTTTGCCAATATCTTTTTTATGATTATTGGAATTAGTATTATTTTTGCCAAATCAATTCATGATGTGACCAATTATTTTGTAGATTTAGACTTACGAGTATTTTTTTCCTTTTTACCATTAGCGATTTTGGGCATAATTTCGATTTTATTCAGCCGACAATTTAGCTTTAAAATTAATTCTTATGATATTAAACGTCTAAGTCATGTGATGCGCTTGCTTAAAGATTCATGGAAAGAGCAAATTACGCGATTAGTCGCCAATTTGGCTATTGGTGCTTTTATGGTTGAATGGTATACAAATACTCCCAATCAAGCTTATATCTATTTGGGCTGGAATAGCCACGTGAGTAATTTGTTAAGCCTGACCAATAATATTGTGGCATTATTAATGGTTTATTTTTATAATCTCTTGATTAATCGGGTTAATAAACAGATTTGGCTGGCAATTATTTTGCTTGCATTTATTTTATGTGATTTTGTTACTGACTTAATGCCAGGCGGAAGTTATTTTGTGATTGGTGCATTTTTCTTTATGTCGATATTATTTAATTTGATTATTAAAACTATCAATCAATTAATTCATTATCGTATTCATGATTTGAAATTAAATATATTTTCTTTAATCTGGGCAAGCGGTATTGGAACTGTTTTCTTTTGTTTCTTATTTGATACTCTAAATTTGGTAATAATGCATAATACCTTGGATATTTCGGATGGTGTTATGTCCAATATCACAATTGGCGTGGTTATACTTCTCTGTTTATTTGCAATGAGCAGAGTTACTAAGATAAGTAAACAATTATAGAAGTGGAATTATTTTATAGGGTTATGTTGTAGCAGTCATTTAGTATTTTATCCATAATATTTCGATTTGTGCTTGTCCCGCGTAAAAACGCAGTTATAATTTTTTAGGTTCACAGCTATAATCTGCCTTGCAAATGAGACAGATTATAGCTTTGTTTCACCTTGTTAATTTTACACCTTTAAAGGGAAAAAGAAATGAAACACAAACCTAAACAACTGTGGCTGGTTCTCGGTGCTGCTTCGTTAGCACTCGGAGCATGTAACGGCGGCAGCAGTACCAATGGAGCCACTAATTCTGGCAGCCCACAATCTACCAGCTATGCAAGCATAGCGCAAAATGCAATCCCGCAAGCATCAAACTGTATTGGAGTCAGCGCGCAATCAATTACCGCATCGCAGTGGAATGTCGGTGGCAAAGTTACGATTAAAAATAACTGTAGCAGCAATCAAACTCTGGATGGGATTAATCTAATCATGAGTAGTGATAGCGCTAATTTAACTAGCACATTTTCACTCTATAATCTGGCGCAAAGCAACGATTTGATTGTACCCAAGTCCGGTTGGGTTGAACATTGGGTAGCGAGTAGTGCTACTACAAGTATAGTTAAAAATTCAGTTAGTGGTCGTAATGACTTATCAATTACGCTCAATACCGCTGATAAATCCGCGTATTTAATTCCCAGTGGAAGTACCGATCTAGAGTTTGGCTACAATCCGGCAGGGGTTAATCCGGGTACAATTATGTTTAAAAGTGGCGGAGGTGTTCCAGATATTCCCGGCACGATACAGTTAACGTTAGATACTAAACAACTTAGCAGTGTGTGTACGAGTACAACGACGTGTAATATCCCAGTGCACCTAACTGGGCAAAATGGCATTTTTGATCAAGTGATTGATACGATTACTAATGCTAAAAGTGGCAAGCTGTTGAGTTATACTTTTAAGGACCTCAAATCGGGAACTTATGGATTTAGTGTAAATAGCAATGACTTACCCGCTAAAGTTCAGTTTGTTGCTCCAGCTTCATTTGCCTTAGCGTCTGGTGCAACTGTCAGTGAAAGTGCTGTGTTTAAAACAGTAACGCTCACTACGGGTAACGTTAAATATAGCCTAGTTAAACCAAGTACCTTTTCCACCGAACAAAGCTCAGTTGCGGTACAACTAGCAGCAACTACCGGTAGTATAGTTTATAATGGAACTAATTCATTTACTGGCGCTAATTTCAATAATGTCGAGAAAGGGAGCTATATACTAACTACTGCGTATGGTTTAGCTGATGCGCTTAACGGTAAGTATGCAAGCCCGCTTAAAAAAACTGGCATTAAGGTAACTGCGGAGAGTACCATTGATCTTGGTGCACTCAGTTATCCGACGCTTAATTCTAATGCAACCGTTACCGTAAAAGTAACTGGGCTTGCTTCTACTGACAGTGCCGCGGTTAAACTTACTGATAACTTAAATGGTGTAAGCTACCTGTATAATCAAATTAACCTTAAAACTGGTTCTACTGCCTTGAAGCTTCTTGAGAGTGACAATCTAGTATTAAATATTATTACTTCTGCTAAGTACAAACCAATTGCAGCACTTAATTATAGCGTAGTAAAAAATGGTGTGATTACATTAAACTTTGAATCTGCTAATCAGCCACTACCTCCAGAGAGTGGTGCTTACTATAACTACGCGATTACCAAAGATCAGTATGGAAATCCAGTTTTAGGCTTTAATATTTATGGTATCAGTTCTGCGATTAAGAAAGTAACGCTGAACTCAAGTGTTGCGCCAAAACCTGGCGGCTTCCCAAGCTGCTTTGGCGTTGCCGCAGGGCAATATACGATTGCTAGTAGTGATGATAGTGCAAAACAACAGTATCAAACTGAATTTTCTCCCGCCGGAGGAACAACATTTAGTCTGACAAATCATAGCTGTGGTAATTTCCTCTATCAGGATAGTAAAAACTATGCTTTTGTGATGCGCTCGCAATTGGAAACTTCTGGAACAACTCTGCCAGATATCTTATTCCCATCCGTTTCTGGGGTTACGGTGGAATTAGCCAATGGTCAGAAAGTAAGTTTACCTGAAAAACGTGAAATCATTTCTAATGTTGACCCTGGTCATGGCAAAGTACTACAAGGCTACTATGCTAGCTGGGGAATTTACAATGGCATGAACTTCGGGCCGGATAAGATACCATATACTCGGTTTAATACGCTTAATTATGCTTTTACTTACTTTAAACCAGATACTGGTGAAATTTATGCTGGTGATTATAATGCCGATGGTACAGCATTAGCAATGATAGCGCAGGAGATTCGTAAATATCCTTATCTGAAAGTGTATTTATCAACTGGTGGCTGGACTAATTTCAAAAATGGAGCGCCAGTTAATGCAGATACGATGTTTGATACACTTACTTCTTCTGATGTCCGAATTACTAAATTTGCAACGACGTTAGTTGCGGCAATGACGAAGCTCGGTTTTCAGGGTGTGAATGTGGACTGGGAATGGTGGGCTAGTACTTCACCAGACCGATTTAGTGCTGGTCAAGCTCAGCGGATGTTAAAACTTTATACGGCAGTGCGCCAAGCTTTAGATGCTCAGGGTGCTAAAGATGGTAAACACTATGACTTTGATATTGCCGTTGGTGCGGGTAAAGACAAAATTATTGCTCCAGAACGTGTTTATCCCGGTTATTGGAATCAAGTCTATGCCTTGGTTGATCATATTGGGCTAATGTCTTATGATATGCATGGTGGTTGGGATGTTAATCAACCAGCATATTTCCAAGCGCCATGGAAAATGGAAGCGGGTAATCCGTATACCGCGACTGGTTATGACGTAAGCAGTGCCTTGGCGGGCTATCAATCTTATATCAGCGCCAAGCCGTTGAGTAAATTCCAGATTGGAGTTCCAGCTTATGGTCGTGCTTTGCAAGTTGCTAACCTTAGTAATGGTGGATTATTGCAAACTGGTGTTGCGGATGGAGTTGGACAGCGAACAGCAGAACCCAGCCTCTGGGATTACAAATGTATTATAAATGCTGCGGTATGTCCCCAATCCGGTCAACGCACGCATTCTTTAACTTTGGTTGATCAAAACTCTACTGGTGTCAATAAAACCCTATGGGGTAAATACTCCAAAGATAATTCTTATGAGCCGTGGGGTTATGGTGTTGCAGGTGGTCAGAGTAATGTATTTATGACTTACGATGATACTTATTCAGTTAGCAGAAAGACTCAGGAGGCGAAAGCCCTTGGCTTAGGTGGAATGATGCTGTGGGAGATTGATGGTGATGCGAGTGATGATGCTCATTCATTAGCAAAGGCTATGTCGAATGAATTAGCCAGATAGTTAAGGCTGCTTAGGAAAAAACTATCGCAGAGTAATGCTTAAATTTTAAACATTACTCTGCTAATTCGTGAAATAATAATCTAAGCAAATAGCTTGCTAGTATTGACTCATGTGCTATAATTCTAAAAGCTTAGTTGAATTAGGTGTAGCAGATTAATTATATATCCAGTCAGATTATTCTACACCCCCAATTTAATTAATTGTGATAAGCGATCCGGAGGATAAAATGCTCGACTTCATATATGATGATCTAGACTTGTTTGTAAAATTAGTTGAAATCGGAAATATTACGCTTGCGGCACAAAAGTTGAATTTAACTAGAGCTACTTTAAAACAAAGAGTTAAACAACTAGAAAAATGCCTTGGATATGAATTAATTTATCATGGTAATCGTAAGTTTGAGCTAACAAAAAATGGCAGTATGATTTATGCTAAATTTGCTAGTAGTATGCACCAGCTCCAAGAGTCCATCCAAAGTATCCATTCTCTTGATAAAGGTCAGAAATCATTTGGGATTATAAGGTTAGCATTGCCCGGTGCTTTTATGCACTCCATCTTGTCCTTACACTTAAACTCTTTTCTGGATAAACACCCCAACGTTTCTTTAAGTATCAGTTACCGTACATTAGGTCGTTCTGATCTAATTAATAATCAATTTGATTTAGCAATCTGTAATAGTCTGCCCGAATTACAAAGTGTAAAAGTAAGAAAATTAGGCGATGAGTACCTAAAGTTTTATGCCCACCCTCGCTATATAGAATTGTATGGGGCACCCAAATCTATAGCCGATCTGAATAAACACAAATGTATTGGTTACTTGTATAATAAGAAGCCCCTCAATAAACTGCTGGCAACCAATTTACAAACTGCTAAAGAAACGTCTTTCATTTTAAATGCCCAGCTTTATTTTGATTCTACTCAATCCATGCTTCAGATTGCGAGCAAGGGTGAGTTTATAGTTTATTTGCCACGAAGCCTAGCGCACAATTTAATTAAAAAGGGGGAGCTAGTTGAGATTTTACCCCAGTATTCAGTTTTTTCTTATTCGCGCTATCTAATAAGCCATTCTGGTGTACGCAGCAAAATCGAGCATGAACTCATTGATTTTATTGATGAAGTATATAAAAATTATGAAAATGATAAATATAGGTAAGTTTAATATGTACAACGACATTTTCTTATTCATTAAATTAGTTGATTTAGAGAGCTATAGTACAACTGCTAAAATCTTACATTTACAACAATCAACTATAACTCGTAAGATACAAACTCTGGAAGAAAAGTTAAACGTAAGGCTATTTCATAGAAATACCCATAGCTTAACTCTGACTGAAGCTGGTCATAATTTATATAATAAATTCAAATATTATGAGCAATTTCTAAGTAATAATTTACAAGCTATGCGCACTTTGACAGATAATGATTTCTCTGGAATTATTCGAGTGGCCTTAGCCCCCATCGTAGCTGAACAGTTAGTTATTCCCCAATTAGCTGACTTTAATGCTCAGTTTCCAAAAATTTCATTACATATTACTATGCGTGCCACAAGTTTTGACCTGATAAAAGAAGGTTTTGATATCGCGCTTGGCGTTAGAAAATTAGCTAATTCTGATATCATTGATGAAAAGATATTAAAAAAATTTCAGATAAAATTATTTACCACCAGCGAGTATGGGGCCAAGCACAAACTACCTCAGTTTCCAGAGGATTTACATCAGCATAAGCTAATTAATGGTGCAATTGATCGGCAAAACAAAAAATTCATTATAAAAAATTTAGTCACTCAAAAAGAAGAAACAATATATCTTAACTCACGCATAAACCATGATGACGTTTATTTATCAATTAGGCTCGCAGAAAATGGTGACTTTATTTTTGGTGCACCCGATTGTATAATGCAAGAAAGAGTAAAATCGGGTAAATTTATAGAAGTTTTACCCGATTATGTGCTTAAAGAAATTCCATGCTACCTCACTCAAAACATAATAACACAAAATTCTTTAACCCGTAAATTTGCTCAGTTTCTTAGCCAATGCATTTTGGAATAAACTGTTTATTTGATTGAATTAATCATCTTTAGTCATATTTAATTTATTACAATATTCCAGTCTGCTACTTGTACACCATTATTACTAGTGCCTTTGATGGTGTAAATTCCTGATGTAACTGTACTTCCTATAGACAAGGTAATTGGGGTTGTTGGCGTGCTCCGTGTAAGATTCACTGAAGCTGGTGAAAGCGTTATACCAGCTGGAGCAGTAAAGGTTACACTGCTACTATTAATCGCAGAACTTGCTGTAAATGCAATACTTTCAGTATAATTTGTATTTTTATTATAAGTCTGTTGGCTTTGCCAGAATGCAACCTTAGCACTTGGATAACTAATAAATGGCATCATACCCGCAACGTTTGAAAACAAGGTTGCGCCTGTGCTGGTCGAATATGGCACCGACTCAGGAATATCAAGAGTGCCATTATTATCAAGGATCTTGGTTCTCCAAATACGGTTAACTCCTTCTTGAGCGCCATAATATAGGTAGTTATTACCATTAATTTTCATATAGGTGAGGGTTCTCGGTGATCCTGCTATTGTGGTATACTTTTCAGTAGTGCCAGGATAGGCGCCGGCTTGATTATTCAACGCCATTTTGCAATCACTAGAATTAAAATTACCATCAGATTCCTGTAGCTTACAGCGCACTATCATGCGCCGAGCTGAAAGGTTAGTTGCCATATAAAGGTATGCTTGTTTATTTAAAGTAACTACTTCCGAACTATATACATCGTCTTGTGTACCAGAATCTGAGCGAGTACAAGCAGAATATCCTGATTTCCAACTACCATTTGGCATGACGGTACATTTTAAAACATTGGTTACTACATTATTAATATAAAATTGTGAAATATAAACATATTGCTTATAAACCGCAACGCCTTGATTATTAGTTGCTTGATTGGGAGTAGCATCAACATTTTCCCAAGTACCACCACTGGAAGCTACGGTAATACTGCCATCGCTTTCTCTGAGCTTTGCTTTAGTTGAAATCGAATCGGTATAATTTGCATTCGTAGTAAATAGATAATTGCTACCAAATATATTCGCCACCCGGTTTTGCACCATGATTGCACCAGTATCTGGAACAGTGCAACCATTAAAGTCGCCAGCATTTGTCATATTACAAATAGCTAGCCCATCTCGTGCAGCAGAGTCGTCGCCACGCGAAACATAAGCGGTTATGCTTTCGTTGGCTGAACGAAAAAATGAGATCCCAAATTTATAAAGTAATCCACCTAATTTATTACTACTTGATGCGCCAGCCCCAGCTACGACACAATTTATAAGGCTTTTACCATCCGCGGCTAAATCACAGCGATTAAACCCATCCTGACTACCATTGGCGGTTAAAAAAACCTGACGGGAATTAGCATTATAGTTAAAATAAAGTACATTGCTAATTAAACTAAGCTGTCCTGCACGAGATTGATCGGCATATTCAGCGCTGACTTGGAGAATCATATTGCCCGCCTCGGCTTTTTGCGGAGTATAGCTAACCGTAAAATTGCAAGTATTACCCGCTATTATTGTGCCAGCACAAGTACCTTTTGAAGTTATAACAGCGCTATTTTGCTTTTCAGTGCTGCCTATTTGTATATTGCTTAAATCGGCAGTGCCGCTATTAGTGAAGGTTATAGTTGCGGTTCTGCTCTCGCCCACTAGATTATCTGTTATCATTCCGATATCGCTAGACGATAAGTAAAATCCCGCAGTTCGATTTGCAGTTACAAATGCCAAGTTAAGATTAGCACTTTGAGAAGTTATGCCATCATTATAGTTAACCAATAATTTGCCATTTCCAGATGTATTACTTTTTATTTTAATGGTAAAAGTACAACTAGTATTAGGTAGCAAAGGAGCGCTGCAACTTAATGGGTTTATTACTACTGAATCACCTTTGTCATAAGTAAAGTTGATATTGCTGACATTAGCTACCCCATTATTTATTAATGTAACCGTAGTAGATGTGTTCCCATCAGCCGGGTTTTGTATTTGAGTAGAAGCTGCCATGATTAAGTGCCCAGATTTAGCATAACTGGTTTTGGCTGGCACATTTAGTAACGGCGTTCCAGCTGTATTCATTAGGCTAATATCAAGCCCTCGATTAGCAATAAGAGTACCCTCTACCAGTAAAGTGCAATCTGTTTCAGAACTACATTCTAGTTCTGAGCTAAAGTTATTGCTATCTTGGTCTAAATCACTTAAATTTAGCTTAGTTGAAATTAGGTTAGTATTCTCAGAATGAACTGGAATCGCTACACTAAATTTTTGTCCACTAGTCGTCATAATTTCTGAGCTAAGTTGCCCAACATGAATATTGTGGATATTTTTATTTAATTTAGCGTAGCTAATTAATTGCTCGGTAGATAGAAGTTTGTCATTTACATCTGCTGAGGCTTTTAAGAGAAAGAAGCCTTCCTGATAATCTTTAGGCAAGTGTATATGTAGTTTACAACTTTCCTGTGGTTTAACACTGTGGCAATTGCTACCATCAATTATGATTCCTGAATCCTCCTGGCTGCTATTACTTACCGTGAATTGAGAGTTTGATAGCTGATGATTTGAATTATTAATTAATAGAACACTAAAGTTTGTAGCCTGATTCGCTAAGGTTGGTATAGTAGTTACATTACTCAAATTAATTGCTGCTGAATCTGCAGTTTGATGATTGTTATTACTTTGTGCAACGACATGGTTATTAACGTTAGCTGGGCTACCATTGCTACAGCTAACACTAAGGATCGTGCTAATAGCTAGATAGAATATAGTTGTTAGTTTCTTCATGGCTTGTCTTTCTATAAAAACCTCAGTAGATTGAAGTGACTTAATTATGATTTTGCAGGATTATAACCTTTATAATCAGTAACATGAAAGAGCAAAAAATGCATAAACGTTATGCAAAAGCTTGGCTATCAAAATAACTAGCTTATCCCTTAAAATCTCGTCAAAGTTGTTAGGAAATGTGTGTTAAATCCTAACAGCTTGCTTCCAAAGCTAAACTTAAATTAGCTAAACGTAATTTTTAAGGGAATTTATTATGCGAATCTTAAATATAAATAAATACAAGCTGTTATCTATTTTAATAATAGCTTGTGGAATTAACGCATGTAGCAGCAGTAATGGAGGTGGTGGGTCGAATACTGCCCCTGTACCGGCACCTGCTCCTGCAAGTCCTACTAAAGTAGAAGGCGTATTTATTAGCCAATCCTCAATCATGCCGCGAACTAGTGGAAGTAATCAACAATTTTATGTTGTAGCTTATAATGATACTAACGAAACCGTCAAGCTTACTAATATTAGTGCCACCGAACACACAGATAACCCTACCGCTGCAGTAAGAGGGCTAAAATCTGACTTGTATAATGCTGCTGCATGTAGTGGGTCTTTAGCCCCACAGCAAACATGCTTGATAGGGATTACTCCGCAAGGTAAGGAAGGTGGATTTGTGCTTGGTTCAGACTTTAAAGCGCTGAGTGGCAAGACATATACCGCAAGGCAAATTATTCAATATGGAGAAGTGCCTGCCGCTAATGGTTTTATTGTAAACAATAATAATTTACGTGTTGCTAAAGCATCTAGTCAAAACTATTATATTACGATACCATTTGTGCTGGATCAAGACTATGAAAAGGTTGAAATAAGCAGTCAAAAACATCCTGTTTCAGAAAAAATCCTCTGTGCAAGCGAAGGCTATAACAAAGGTAATAGTTGTACCGCAATAATGGAATTTGCTGGTGGTGAGTACTCTAGTAAGATTAACTTTAAAGGTACCAGCCGAAAAGTTCAAGCTAAGCATGCTTTAACCTCTGCTACTTCAACTGAAACCAGCGTTAATTTTTCCTCTACTTCTGCTGCAGTAGCTAACCTCATTCATGATGGGTTTAATGCTCTGGTAAAAAGTGCCGATATAGGTCCACGGATAATTAGTATCTTAAACACTGGATTAGCTGCCGCTAACTTTAGTAGCATAGTTCCTGATAGCGCTAACACAGTTACAGTTAGTAACAATAGTTGTAATGGCGAGTTAGCTGTTGGTTCAAGCTGTAGCTTTAGCTTGTCAACCACCACCACAACACATAAGAACAGTAATGTTACTATTAACTATGATGGTAAAGCTAATAATTTTAATATTGCTGAAATAGCTAAAGCTGCGGCTCCTGGTCTCATCTTAACTACTAATGGTTCATTAGAATATACGGTTATAAATAGCACTAACCAAATAGTAGTTAATGTTAGTAACGCTAGCACCACTAAGACCCAGTTAAACGATCTGGCTTTTACTTCTTTAAGTAGTGATTTTAATATAACTAACAATAGTTGTGGAATCGCTTTACAGCAAGGCGAGTCGTGTAATCTTACCATTAACTATACTCCAACAGTGGCATCAAACAGTGGTAATTTAGATTTTACTTCATCTGCACACTATACTGAATCAGGGAGTAAAGTAGGTACAATTACCGCTACTAAAATTGCTATACCATATTCATCGGTAGCGCAATTAGCTGGGTTAACCATTACACCATCCAATCCTACTGCCATGAAAATCAGAGCGGATAATGTAGAGTCTGTGAGCCAAGATTTTACTGTAAGTAATAATGGTGATGCTACAGCAAGCTCGCTTCAGCTTAGCAATGGAACTTTACCAAGTGCTGCAACCGTTTCAGCTAACACCTGCACTGCTAACTTAGCCGCAGGTAGTACGTGTGTGGTAACGATTAAATATGGTCCGACTTCTAATGAGCAATTATCTATGACAGGTAAGTTTAACTTTACCTATAAAAATAGCTTGCGTAGTGATGCCGCTCAGCAAACAGCGTATAGTCAGGATATTACTTTCCAGGCAAGTCTGGCAGCACTAATTTATACAAATGAATCTCCAACCGTAACCGCTACTGACCCATCTGCAGGGCTTACTATTTTAGGACAAAACTCGTATGCTTTTTATCCAACTTCTGGAAAATATATTGAGTTAAATTATTCTTACACCAATAATGGAACTGCGGCTGCTGACAATTTTAATGTAGCAGTAAATTTCCCAGGCGCTAAAGTTTCTGGTAGTTGCCCAACCGGAATTGCAACGACGACACTTGCGGTGGGTGCTACTTGTAGTTTAATTATTCAATACGTTGACGATGCTTATTTCCAAGCTTTTGCTTACACAGCGCCAGCAACCTTCTACCGTCCAGAATTTACATATACAGATAATTCTACGGGAAGTGCAACTTTAATTACGGGCGCTGCAGGAACAGTACCGGTAATGGCAAGTCTATTGAAGTGGGCAGATATCGCAGCCGTAATTCAGACAAGCGATACTAATACTAGGACTATTGTATTGAGATATACATTAAATTCAATAAGTGGGGCTGCTGCGAGTCTACCAGTAAGTATAACGTTACCAAAACTAACGCAAGAAGGTTTTAGTGCGACAAGTAATACCTGTTCGTTAACTAGCACTTCGTCATACTGCGATATCACAATCAGTTATCCAGCTTATATGCCAGCAGGAACACAGTATGTAGAGTGGGTGGCAAGTACCGGTGGCGCTGCGGCTACAGTTCCGTTATCCGATAAAGTAACCGTATCAATACCCTAATTGAAGGTATTAGGTTTTTAATTAGTGTTTTCTTTCAAGGACTTATTCTACTAGTTTAGTTTAAGTTCCTTGAGAGAAATGGGGGGCATGTCCCAAGGAAAATGCAGTTTGATCTTTAATCTAGCAGACACCCATCTTTCATTTGGTTAATGCTACATTTACCCTTACACTTTCCAGCCGATTATTGGGCTTCCTTATCTATAGCTAAGTTACCCAGCATAGTAGCCTTTTAGGTCAACTTGTTAATTAATCATACTAAAGTATAATGTGAATTATTCGTAATCTTTAAGGATTCAACAATGAAAAAATATTTACTCAAATTTATGCTGTTTACTTTTATAGTTATATTAGGTGCTTGTGGTGGTGGGGCTGGCAGCCCATCGGATTTAAATAATTCTAATAGCAATATTACGTTAACTGCTAGTTTACTTGACCCAGTACATGAAGCACAAGATACTTCAACTCTTCCGATTATACAAATTAAATTTAGTGCACCAGCAGCGAGCGTTAACCATCAGAGTGTTACATTACATAAAAATAACGTCAATGGAGCCATAGTCGAGATAGATAGCATTACTCAAAGTGATAACAATATTTATACTTTTGCACCTAAATCCTTACTCGATGCAAACACGGCTTATTATATTGTACTAAGTAATGCAATTGCAGGTGTTGATGGCAATGTGTTCGGGGGTTCTGTTTTTAAATTTACAACTGGCAAACTCAGTACACCAGAGGTAAATTTACTCTCCCCGGCAAATGGTGCAACTAAGGTAACAACATCACCTAGTATTCAAGTAAAATTTAGCACATCGGTAAATAATGTGAACAATACGACTATTACTTTACACCAAGGTAGCCCTGATGGAAATTTAGTTGCAATTAGTAGTATTATCCAGGGAGATAATAATATTTATACGTTCAGTGCTGTTGCTAATTTAAGAGAAGCTACAAAATATTATGTCGTTATTAGTCATGATGTAGTTGATAATAATGGCAATCACTTAACTCCTGAAAGTTTTAGCTTCACAACCGATAGCAATAATGTTGAGCCCGTAAATCCAGTCAACCCAGTAAATCCAATATCAGGACCAACGGTACTGATGATTTCACCAAGTGATAACAATGATAACGTTTCATTAAACCCTAATATTGAATTAAAATTTAGTAAAGCAGTAAAAAATGTAAATACAGAAAACATTATATTGCAAAAATGTATAGATACAATCTGTAACAATGTAAGCGATAAAATTGAAATTGGTACGATTACTGCTGGTGATGGCAATAGCTATACTTTCAGCCCAGTTACAGAATTAAAAGAAGCAACAAACTATAATGTAACCGTTAGTAATGGCGTTATGGATGATAGTGAGAATGCATTAACTACAACTAAATTTCATTTTACAACTGGTAAATATAGCGCGCCAACAGTAACAATGATAAACCCAGGCAATAATGCAGATCGGATATCATTAAAGTCATCGATTGAGATTAAATTTAGTGAAGCGGTAAATAATGTTGATAGTAGCACGATTAAGTTAAGTCGGCTTAACAAATCAGGTCAAGAATCAGATGTAGTAATTAAGAATATTTCTCTAAATACAGATAATACATATTTAATCAAACCAGAGAGTGATTTTATTAACCAAGCAACTTACAAATTAACCTTAAGCAACAAAATTACTGATAAATCAGGCAATGCATTAGATGTTAGAGAGCAACCTTTTACATTTACCACCGCTAGCATTGTGTATGTTATTGGTGAAAATTCAAATACGGCAATAGTTTCAAGTTGTGTTGTAAGTGCTGATAATGAGTTAATTAATTGCACCTCCAGAAACTTGGGTAAAACTCCTTATCAAAATGGTAGCATTGTGATAAATAATAGTCAAACAGCAGCATATATAACATTACATCTAACACTACGTCAAAAGACAGCTAAAATAGTTTCCGTTTGTCAGGTAAATTCAGATGGCTCATTGTCATCTAGCTGTATAGATCAATCGTTACCAGATACATTTCAGTTACCAGGCAATAGCACAATAAGTCCTAGTGATTCATTTTTATACATACTTGGTGATTCAGAAATCTTAAAGTGTTCCATAAATCAAAGCAATTACACCATTAATACATGTACTACAGCATTAAATAGCGGTGGAATTGCAATAGCTTTTAATAAAGATGGCAAATCAGCATACATAAGTACTAATAGCAATATTAATCAATGTGCGGTTGATACATCAGGTGATTTAATAAATTGTGTAAATAAACTTATTGTGGATAAAGTTCGCGCCATTAATTATACTAAGGATCAATCAAAGGTCTATTTAACAAAAGAAAATGGGCAAATTTTGCTAGCTGAAGTTAATAATTACATACTCCCTGCTGACCTTAGTGCATCGCTTTCAGGAATGGCTATCAACAATGGTTATAGCATCGCCTACATCACTAACACTCAGGCAAACAATGTTCAAAAGTGTGCCATAGACCCAGAAACTGAGTTGTTTAGCTGTAAACCATCTGGAGGTACGTTTAATTTACCGACAAGTATTGCAATGAGGATTTAGCCATACGCATATATAACGTATTATAAATAAAACTTAAAAACACTCCGCTGCAAAGCAGGATAGCAATACCCACAATTTTCTCTGTGGGTATTAAATACGCAAGTATTATAGTAATTTTAGCTAATTAAACCAAAAAATTATTAGAAGCTCCCAAACCATTAAATCTGTGTTTGGGAGTTTTTAGAGCAATTAATGTGCTAATTGTAGTTGTTCAACAATTGGACCAAGAGCCAGAGATGGTACATAAGTCAGTGCTCCGACAATAATAATCGTGCCAATTAAAATCGCAGTAAATAAAACTCCGCTAGTGGGCATCGTACCAGCACTTACCGGGATTTTTTTCTTCTCTGCTAATGATCCGGCAATCGCCAATACTGGCAAAATTACCCCAAAGCGACCAAAGAAAATTGCGGTGCTAAGCATGAGATTATAATAATGAGTATTGGCGTTTAGTCCGGCAAAGGCGCTTCCATTATTATTTGCGGCGGAAGTAAAGGCATAAAGTACTTCAGATAAACCATGAGCGGATGGATTGCTGATTCCGGCAAGCCCGGGAGCGATTATCAACGATAAAGCTGTTCCTAATAATACTAGCATCGGAACAATCAGAATCACCAGCGCCGTCATTTTCATTTCAAAGCTTTCGATTTTCTTACCGAGATATTCGGGGGTGCGTCCAATCATTAGACCACAAATAAACACCGCGAGGATAGCGAAAACTAACATGCCGTATAAACCACTGCCGACACCGCCATAGATTACTTCAGAGAGCTGCATTAAAAATAGTGGGACTAAGCCACCCAATGGCATTAAAGAATCATGTGCCGCATTGACTGCACCACATGAGGCTGCAGTAGTGATTGCCGCAAATAGTCCTGAACCCATCACTCCAAAACGAGTTTCCTTGCCTTCCATATTACCGCCACTTTGGAGCGCGCTATGCAGTTGATCAACCCGCAAATGACTAAAGAGTGGATTTCCCTGACTCTCAGCCCACATTACTGTCAGTGCCAGTGCAATAAAGACAATACTCATCGTGATATAGAGGGTGTAGCCTTGTTTTTTATCTGATACCAAATTACCAAAAGCGAAACATAATGCGGCGGGAACTAATAAAATCGCGAGCATTTCCAGCCAGTTAGAAATAGCAGTAGGGTTTTCGTAAGGATGTGCAGAATTAGCATTGAAAAAACCACCACCATTGGTACCGATCATTTTGATTGCTTCTTGTGAAGCAACTGGTCCCATTGGGATGGTCTGTGTAGTGATTACTTGGGTGGTTGTTTTACCATCAACAGTTTGACTAATAGTTTGCGGATCAAGTACCTGTACTGTGGCATAGTTGGTAAAATTTTGTGGAACACCCTGACTCATTAATCCGACCGCAAAAACTATTGCTAACGGTAATAAAACATACAGGGTTGACTTAGTCAAATCACTCCAGAAATTACCGATTAAACTGCTACTGGCACGGCTAAAACTCCGGATCAAGGCAATAACTACCGCGAGACCCGTTGCGGCTGATACGAAATTTTGCACTGCCAAGCCTACCATTTGCGTGAAGTAACTCATGGTTGTTTCACCGGCATAAGCTTGCCAGTTGGTATTGCCGACAAAGCTAATTGCGGTATTTAACGCCAAATCCCAGCTTAGGTTATCCAGATGCTGTGGATTTAACGGTAAACCTTTTTGCACTAATTGCAGCACAAATAATACTACAATCCCGACTAGATTAAACATCATTAGCGAAATGGCATATTGTTTCCAGTTTTGTTCTTCGCTTTCACTGGTGCCGAGTAGTTTATAAATCGGACGTTCAATTACTGCCAGATAGCGAATTTTATTTTGAAAAACTGCAGCGATATATTTCCCCAAGGGAATTGCCAATGCAGTCAAAATGACCAAATAGATTGCTAAATTCAAATAAGCTAAGTTCATATTCTTCTCAATTAAAATTTTTCAGAGTATACTCGTCGTGCTCACAATTCTAGCGTTGTCGTATTGCTAAAAAAGATTCGTTATGTACTTATCTGTACACCGCCTCACCTTTTTTATCAATACTCCTAGCCATAATCGCGATCACTTAGAGTCTATACATAAAAACCCAACTTGTGAGCGTTCAAAGTATAAACAATGCCACAAACAGGTAAACAAATACCAAGAGGGCAATAATTCCACATGTTATATATAACCATTCCATGATTAACTTCCTTTAATTTTATCTAATGCTAAATTTAAATTCAATACATTTACCCGTGCTTCACCTAAAAATCCAAACAGTGGATACTTGGCATTTTTATCAATAATTTCCTGTACTTGACTCACGCTAAGGTGGCGAGCTTGTGCGATTCTTTGCATTTGAAAATATGCTCCAGACAGACTAATTTCGGGATCTAAGCCACTACCGGATGCGGTTACTAAATCTACTGGAATTGGTGCATTGCTTGGGTTGCCAGCTTGTAATAACGCCACACGATCTTTCACATTGCTAACTAATTGCGGATTTAACGGCCCTAAATTAGAGCCTCCGGAAGCCAGAGCATTGTACGGATTATTTGAGCTAGCCGATGGACGTGACCAAAAATATTTATCTTGGCTAAATTGTTGCCCAATCAGGCTTGAACCAATTAGTTTCCCATTTTGCTCAATCAAACTACCATTAGCCTGAACCGGAAACACAGTTTTACCGATAGCATAAATAAATAGCGGGTAAATCACCCCAGTAATTAAAGTAAGTATCGCGAGCAATATCAGCGATTGACGAATATATTTCATGATTTTTAAATCCTAAACTAAGTGCACTAATTGCAAAATAACATCAATTAATTTGATTCCAATAAACGGGACAATAACTCCGCCGACTCCATAGATCAGGAAATTACGGCGTAAGAGTTTACTTGCTGACATTGGTGCGAATTTAACTCCCTTAAGAGCCAGAGGAATCAAAAAAACAATAATTAAGGCATTAAAAATAACCGCCGACATAATTGCCGAGGTTGGAGTTGCCAGATGCATAACATTTAAACGGTTGAGTACCGGATAAGTACCAGCAAAAGTAGCCGGAATAATTGCAAAATATTTGGCAATATCATTGGCAATACTAAAGGTAGTGAGTGACCCGCGAGTCATCAGCATCTGCTTACCGATTTCGACAATTTGAATTAATTTAGTTGGTGATGAATCAAGATCAACCATATTCGCCGCTTCTTTTGCCGCTTGCGTTCCGCTATTCATTGCTACAGCCACATCAGCCTGAGCTAGTGCTGGGGCATCATTGGTGCCATCACCCGTCATTGCTACCAGATATCCTTGTTGCTGATATTCACGAATCATCGCTAATTTATTTTCCGGGGTTGCTTCGGCTAGGAAATCATCGACACCAGCTTCAGCAGAAATTGCGGCAGCCGTCAGACGGTTATCTCCGGTTATCATTACGGTTTTGATTCCCATTGCGCGAAGTTCATTAAATTTTTCTTTGATACCTTCTTTGACAATATCTTTGAGCTCAATCACACCCAGTACGCGATTATTATTTGCTACTACCAAAGGCGTCGAACCACGTGATGCGACCATATCAACGATTTTTTGCGTATCTGCCGGATAACTCCCTCCCTCCAGAGTACCCATCAGCTTCTTAATCGCGTCAGCTGCACCTTTGCGGATTTGTTGACTCTGATAATTAATCCCCGACATCCGTGTTTGTGCGCTAAAAGGAATAAATTCCAGATGGCTGTGATCAATTTGTTGTTCGTTTAAAGCATGCTTTTGTCGGGCTAAAACTACGATACTTTTACCTTCCGGTGTTTCATCCGCTAGCGATGATAAAAATGCAGCTTCTGCCAGCTCAAATTCAGTAACCCCATCTACCGGGTAGAAATGATTGGCTTGGCGATTACCATAGGTGATAGTTCCGGTTTTATCGAGTAAAAGAACATCGACATCGCCAGATGCTTCAATCGCCCGTCCGGAAGTGGCAATAACATTTGCACCCATCATCCGTCCCATGCCTGCCACGCCAATCGCGGATAACAAACCACCAATAGTAGTTGGAATCAAACAGACCAATAACGCAACTAATACCGTGATACTGATCGGGCTACCTGAGTGATTGGCATTAACACTATAGATTGACATTGGTAATAGGGTTACTACCACCAGTAAGAAAATAATCGTTAATGCAGTGAGTAAAATTGATAACGCAATTTCATTGGGGGTTTTTTGCCGTTTAGCACCCTCAACCATGCCGATCATGCGGTCTAAGAATGATTCACCGGGATTGACACTAATTTGTACTACAATCCAGTCCGATAGAACTTTAGTTCCACCAGTTACTGAGCAAAAATCGCCACCTGATTCACGGATTACGGGTGCTGATTCACCGGTAATTGCGCTTTCATCAACTGATGCACAGCCTTCGATAACTTCGCCATCGCAGGGGATATTATCACCAGCTTCGACCAAGACAATATCGCCTTTGCGTAAGGTACTGCTGGAGACCATGGTTAGGCTATCTTTGCTGCGCGCATTACTGAGTTTTTTTGCCTGAACGTCTTTTTTAGCATTTTTCAGGCTATCAGCCTGAGCTTTAGAACGTCCCTCTGCCAAGCCTTCGGCAAAATTAGCAAACAGCAAAGTTATCCAGAGCCAGATGGTGACATTGAGAATAAAACTGGTTGAACCACCCGCATCATGTCCGCTTGCAGAATATAGCGCGAGCAGGGTAGTCATGATGCTGCCAATATAAACCACGAACATTACTGGATTTTTGGCTTGATTTAACGGATTAAGTTTTTTGACGCTTTCAATTAGTGCCGGGAAGAGTAATTGCTTATCAAGTAAGCTTAGATTGTTCTTTTGCATAATAAATATATTTCAATTTAAAGTTATTAATTAAATATTTGAAGAGCATGTATATACTCGCAGTATTTGATTCTTGGACGCGAAGTATTGATAAAAAAGACAAGGATGTGTACTCAGAAGTACATGACGAGTCTTTTTTGAAATACGACAAAGTCCAAAATTCAAAGACGATGAGTTATAGTATGATTACCTAAGTACGTGACTTGTAGGTATTGTATAACTATTCGTAGCTAAGTAGTAATTTATTTGCGGCGAATTTATCGGCTAGGTGCTTGAGGTGCTTGGAAATAAAAGATATGTGATATTGGTGTATGTAAGCCACAAATATTTGTTATTGCTATTTGCATCTGTTTTTTATTAATTGAATTCATTATAAGACTAGATACGGTTTTGCCGTAGATTCCAAAATAAAAGGAATAGAATTCTAACACCGTTAATTTGGCTTGTCAATATTATTCTGATTTTACCTTCAAAATTATTTGCCGGAAGTTTTGCAGTTGTTCTGAATACTCTTGTAAATTTTGTTGTGCTTGCTCATTTGTAATTAATCTAAACCTAACTGCTTGCCTAAATTGAATTTGTGCCAGCTGATTTAAACTTGGCTGAGTCACTACCAAACAACGCGGATAGCCACCAATCGTTTGCCGTTGACGCATTAATACAATCGGTCCGCCGGAAGTAAACTGGATTACACCATCTGTAACTGGTGCCGAAATAATGTCATAGCTCCGTAGCTCACACGGGTTGCCAATTAGCCGTGTACCCATGGCATTGGATTTACTGTCAATTTCCCATTCTGTAGCAAAAAATCCTTCCACTTGGCACAAATAGTCAAATTCTGGTCCTTGGGTAACGTAGAGCGTGTTGCTGTAAGGGGTGAAATAGCGTTGAAAGCTACCGCGTGCCAGATTTAAGTATTGCAAGCTTTGGCTATTCCAACAGCTCGTCATTAAATAAGTGCGTAAACCTTGTCGTGCACCATTTAGAGTCAGAATGTCGCCAGCTTGTGCGCGATAGTTTTGTGCATGGTGAATTTGTTGCTGCTGGTTTGAACTGTTTAGCAGACAATTAGGAAACCCACTACCCGTCAGGCAAAAAATCACCTCTTCAGTAAAAACTATCTGCTTAGGCGGATAAATAATTTCCAGACAACGATAATTCTCCGGTTCACCAAGTAGAATCTGTGCAATTGCAAATGCTAATTGATCAGCCGCGCCTGCAGGGCTGATTCCCAGTGCTTGCTGTCCGTAATTACTGGCACTAACTTCCAGATAAATTCCACCGCCGTTGACTACAAACATCTTAGTACCTTAATTTGTGGATTGCTCGGGCTAATTCTAGTGCAATCGCCGAATCAGAATGAATACACGCACTTTGAGCAATAATTGGATAGTGTTGTGAGTTGATAATCATCGCGCCATTTTGGATTTGCTGGTATTGTGCCAAAGCTTGAGTTACGGTATCCAATTCTGCGCCAGCTTGTCCACGGGGAATTAAGCTTAATTTACCATCGCTTAGCTGTTGGTAGCCACGTTCAATGAAAGCTTCTGCCATTACCGTAATCTTGTGTTGTCTGGCATGGTTTGCTAATAGGCTATCGGCAGGTGTTAAGACTAAGTTTATGTGTTGTTGCTGCATCCAGTTTGCCAGTGCTTTAGCTAGCTCATTATTGGTATTTGCTTCGTGATAGAGTGCTCCGTGAAATTTAATTTTTCCAACTGGGAGGCGCTGATATTGTTCAGTTAATGAATTAATGAGGTTTGTTATCGAGATATTCATTTTTATTCTACCGAAGTTAGCCGCATCAGGATAGCTCAAATGTGCGCTTACCATAATATCATTATCGATTGCTAGATTTTGATAATAGGCGATACTCTTGTCATCTCCGGCGTGTCCGCCACAAGCAATATTAGCTATATCAATATACTGCATTAATTGATCGTCAATAGGATGAGCAACTCCACGCTCACCGATATCACAGTTTGTTTTTAGCATGAATTAATATCCTTAAAAAGCAAATAATCACCAGGTTTAAATTTTTGATGATCTTCAAATTCAGTATGACCAATGATGTGCCAACCACCGGGAGAGTTCTCAGTATAGATACCAGTTTGCGTAGCGCCGATAGCAACTGAGCCTTTGGGCGTGTTAATCCGTGGTACGTTTCGGCGTGGCGTGATTAGCCGTGAATCAAGCCCAATCAGGTAGGGGAAATATGGCTTGAATCCGAGCATTGCAATTAAATAGCGTGGCGCGGTATGTAGAGTAATTATTTGTTTGATGTTTAACTGATGCTGTGTTGCCAAAAATTCCAAATTTTCACCGTTATAGTTAGTGGGGATAATATGCGTTTCACGTTGAAAATCATTGGTTAGTGGTGAATTCCATAATCGCTCAATTAATTTATCGAGTTCCAGACGCTTAACATGGTTCCTAGCATCGGGCTTAAAATAAATTGCTAATGCGGTATAACTTGGTACAATATCAATTATCTGCCATTGAGCATAATCCAGCTCCTGCAGTAGTTGATAATATAAGCAGATAATCTTTTCGGATAACTGGGTACTAATTTGTTGTCCAAAAGTATATTGGATGCAACTTTCACCCAAGCTATGTTTGCTAATCATATTCATAGTTACTCAACAAATAGTGCCACCAACTGCGGTTATGTCTTGCGGTGTAGCGATAATGGTCTTGAGAATAACTTTTAACCCGCTAATCACCGTTTCCTGTGTCATGCTTGGTTGTGCTCCCAACGCTGCAGCCTGCTCCGGTAAATATGGGATATGAATAAATCCTCCTTTGATAGCCGGATTAAGCATATTAATCCAATGCATCAGAGTATAAAAAACATGATTACAGACAAATGTTCCGGCGCTATAGGAAATACTGGCTGGTATTCCATTATTTCGAGCGGCCTGAAGAAGCGCTTTAAGTGGTAGATTAGTGAAGTAGGCGCTGGGCGCATTTTTGATAATAGTTTGATCGATTGGTTGCGCACCTAAATTATCCGCGATCCGTGCATCATCAAGATTAATCGCCACCCGTTCCAGTGAGATATCTAAGCGTCCGCCAGCTTGACCGATATTTAGCACAATCTGTGGTTGTAGCTCTTCAAGGAGCTTGATTAAATGCTCGGATGATTCCGTAAAAGAGCAGGGTAATTGGCGGGCAATTAGCTGATACTCGTCAATTATAAGCTGATCGAGTTGTTTTACCGCTTCCCATGATGGGTTGATTTTTTCACCGCCAAAAGCTGCAAATCCAGTAATAAGAATTGTATTCATGGTTTTAAGTACCTAGATCAAAATATATAGTAAGATCAGATTAGCTAATAAAATTCCAAGACCACTAGGAAGCTGGCTTTTAATTACCAGATTACGATCTTGTAGCTCAAGTAAGGCTGCCGAGTTGGCCGCCATTGGTGTCATCAAGGTTCCACAGTAACCAGATAACATTCCAATTGCTGCTACCATTGCCGGATTTGCACCAAAATGCCCGATTAAAATTGGAATTCCCACGCCACCCATAATGATCGGAAAAGCAACGAAAGCATTACCCATAATTATAGTAAATAGCGCCATGCCAAGTACGTAAATTAATGCTGCAATTAGCTTGTAATCAAGATTAATATAATTAGTAAGTGCCGCACCAACTGCAGTATCAACGCCACTGGCAGAAAATACCAATCCCAACATCGCTAGCATTTGTGGTAAAACTAACGTTACTACTCAGCCCCCTAATAAACCCCAGCATTTAGGTTGAGTAGTATGCTAAAATTCCCACAGAGTAAATAATTTTTTTTAGGCTTATGATTACAACAGATTTCCAA
>JAIEPY010000015.1 GCA_019748155.1 Burkholderiales bacterium
ACCTGATAATTTCGCGCACATTCAGCTGCTGATTCATATATTTCACTATTGTATATTTCAACCAGCTGATCTTTAAATTCTTTGGTGTACGGCTGTTGACCTGTGGCAGATTTGATTTCTGATTTAGCTTCAACTCCAGACTGCGATACTTGTTTAACTTCCATTTCTAGACATCCTTGTTTGTGATGTAAATCGTCATTACCTTATTGTAACTGACAACACTACATTCTTATTTAAATTTGTCCAGTTTTAGTGGTATGGTGCAAACATTCGTTAAATTCATAATATTTACACCAAGTCATATACTATTAGTATATATAGTATTTATATTTTTTCTTCTATTCTCCTTGTGCTCATAAAACTCTTCTATAGTTTTTCTATTTAAATTAATGTGTTAATTATTTTCACCCTGAGTAAACATGTGTGGTAAATTGGTGGGGCGTAAGTTATACAGGGTTCTCAGAATGCTTATTTTTAGGTTACAATTCGTCTTAGCTATACAAATAAGTATCATTATGTGTTACAAGGAAGTTAATTGATAAAATTTAGTAGTAAACTAAAAAAATTGCTGCCACTTGGGGCGGTTTGGTACCTCCACCTGAATGGCGATACCGAGGGAGCAGTTCCCTCATCTGCTTATGTAATGCTCATATTATCCGTGAATTAAAGGCGATATTAGAATTTGATAAGCTTGCTCTTGCGGAAGAGTTGCGTCAATACATCAAAAAGATGATAAAAGAGGTAGCTGAAGCCAAAAAACAAGGGATATTGGGGTTAAAATCGAATATAATTAGCGATCCATTCTTCGGTGGATTTTTTACCACATGAAGAACTGAATCTGGATTTACAGGTATGGAAGACTTTTTTGGAGTTGCCACTGGTTTGACAGGTGTAATGGTGAAAGCCGAGAAAAGCAATGCCACAAGCTAAGAGCTTACAGAAATTGATAACGATACTGAGGCGAATAAGGTGTTTATATTTGGTATAGAAATTCCGCCAGTTATTGTTATCAAGTAAGATTGTGCGGATTTTAATAAATCTAACAAAAAGTCTTTAATAACGGACGTTATTTTGGACAATTTATTTTAAAGATAAATGAATATGAAAAATAGCTATAGTAATTTACAAAAAATGGTATCACTTAGTACTGAAGACTGGGATTTGGGAAAGAAATATGGCGTTATTGACATTGTTGCCCATGAAGGTATAAATGGTCAATTAGTAGATCAGCATAATCATTCATTTTTCAATATGGTTTCTTGTTCGTATCTTAATTTGGATCGACATCCTACAGTAATCCAAGGAATTAAAGATGCTGTAGAGAAATTCCCGCAAACCAATATTATTTCTTCACGAGTTAGAATTAGAAGCCAACTTCTTTATGATACTGAAGCTGATTTAAGTAAATACTTTGATGCTACTGTTATATTGGGGACAAGCTGTTCGGCCGTAACTGAAGGTATATTGCCGCTCTTAGCTTCAGGGGTGCTAACAGAAAATATTAAACCCAAGGTAATTTTTGACCGATTATGTCACTTTTCAATGAATGTAATTAAGCCAATTTGCGCTGATGAAACAGAAGTGGTTACCTGTAAACATAATGATATTGAATTTATTGAAAATGAATGTAAGAATAGTTCCTGTGTGGTTTATGTATGCGATGGGGCTTATAGTACTGGTGGATTTGCGCTGGTAAAAGAACTAACTGAATTACAGAAAAAATATAATCTTTATGTTTATTATGATGATTCGCACGCGTTATCCGTTTATGGGGATCGAGGATATGGTTATGTAAGAAGTATCTATCCTGAAATAAACAAAAAAACAATTATTGTCTATTCATTGGCCAAAGCATTTGGGGCAGGGGCTGGTGGAATAGCTATGCTGAGTAAAGATAATAATATGTATGCGATTATTCAACGTTATGCTGGACCATTACTATGGTCGCAGCCTATCTCAACTGCAGTTATCGGTGCTATTCGCGGTTCATTACAAGTTCATAAAACTTCTGAGTTTTCTGAAATGCAAGCCAGAATCCAGAATAGCATTATATATTTTGATAATCTGATTAAATCAGATCAAAATGGTAGTGGCGTGCCTATCCGATTTATTGTTTTAGGAGAAGCAAATACGGCTCTTGAGGTGGCAAGAGAGGTTTATAAGCAAGGATTTTATGTTTCTCCACTGTTTTTCCCTGTAGTAGCTAAAGGGCGGGCGGGGCTCAGAATGATGATCAATAACTCTTTACCACAACCGGAGTTTCAACGCTTTTGCAACATTATTAAAGAAGTAACAAATGATATTCCCTAATTCAAGAAGCATTTTAATTACCCCTGCACTTAAAGTAGACCTATATAATAAAGGTGACTCTTGTGAGGCGGATCTTTTTGTGATAGATTTTGAAGACTCAATCCATTTATCTCAAAAAATTGAAGCTAGACAAGTATTCCTAAAAAATATGCATCTGATCACTAGAACAAAAGGATATAGTTTTAGGATAAACTCACTGAACTCAGTAGATGGGATACGTGATATATTATTCTTGACCGATAATGTGATTAATGTTCATTATTTAATGGTTTCTAAAGTTACCACTGGTTTGGAATTATCAATGATAAAAGAGGTATTTATTTCTGCGGGCATGAGAACGCCAAAATTGATTTCTTTGATTGAAAATTCAGGGGCAATTATTAATTTAGACTACATTGCGAAAAATAGTGATGCCTTGTTATTTGGTGGAGCAGATTATTCTTTGGATTTTGGGCTAGTGTTAAATGAAAATACCCACCTTCACGCCAGACAGATGGTTGCATTGTATGCCAATAAATATAATATTCCAGCAATTGATTCACCAACGTTTGCTGTACATGATTTAGACAAACTACTACTGGATTGCCAGCAATCTAAAATGTTAGGCTTCTCTGGGAAATTGGCTGTTTCAAAAGCTCAGGTCGCGACTATTAACCAAGCTTATCAGTATACTTCTGATGAAATTACTTGGGCTAAGAATGTTCTTGAATTAAATCCTAGTGATTCTGCCATTGCGATGGCTGGAGCAAACATGGTTGGCACTCCTTTTATAATTTTAGCACGAATGATTGTTGAAGCAACAGAAGGTGGTAGTAATGCAAAATAGACTGATAGAACTTGGTGAGCAACACTTTCGTGAAAGTAATGGTTTTAATTTTGATGATTTTTCTACTGGTGATATTTTTGAGCACCGTCCAGGACGGACAATTACTGCTACTGACAATATTTGGGAAACGTTAATTACAGTAAATCAACATCCAATTCATTTTGATGAAGAATATGCTAAAAGAACGCAATTTGGACGTACTTTAGTAAATAGTACACTAACTTTGTCAATTGTTACAGGCTTGACCGTTAATATCCTAAGCGCCAAAGCAATCGCTAATTTAGGTTGGGATAATGTCAGATTACCTAATCCTTTATTCGTAGGCGATACAATCTATGCAGTTAGTAAAGTGATGTCTAAAAGAGAGTCAGCCAAACTATCAGATCGTGGCATTATCAAAGTAAGAACTATTGGTTATAATCAAAATAATATTGTAATTATTAGTTTTGACAGAACCATAATGCTTCCAAAGCAAGGTGGGGAAGTTGATTATTCTCATAATATTGATTTCCAGTGGTTTGATAATGCATAAGTTTATCCAGTATTCCTATATAAATATATTCATAGTGCTAACTGCAATTACAATAGTTTTTATTCATAATATAAGCGTTGACATACCTATTGAGTTAATGTTGACACTTACGACTGGATATGCAATTATATTTTTTCATATTTTACGCTATAAAACATGTGCCCAAAGCTATAAAAAGTTGGCTCTACAAAAAAGTAGCTACATTGGTGTTTTAATTTCATTAGGGTTACTGTGGATTGGTTCTTTTGTAATTTCTGCTTATTTTTCACCATCAGTATACATTTTGTTTGCTACTGCATGGAGTGGATTTTTAGGCTCTTATTATTTGGGTGTTTTAGAGCATAAAAGGCTATATGTCTATAAAGCTGTAGCTTTGGCTTTATTAATTGTTTTTTCTTATACTATGTTATTTTTTTACGATTCGTTTAGCTCAACAAGATTTATTATAATGATAGCCCTTACAACAATAACTGGTATTTCCATGTTTTTGTATTTTAAATTTTCACATTATTTAAATGATCTTGGTCTAGATGCTGTAGATATTTTAATGGTTAGATTTTGGGGAATATTTATATTTGCATTAGGATATACTATCTATACAAAAGCATGGAGCACAATTTCATTAAAAATAACTCTCTATACGCTATTACTAGCGATTATCTCAATAGTGCCAGTTTATTTTAGCCAAAAATCAGTAGAAGCAATTGGAAGTAATAAGACTAGTATGTTAATAACATCTACCCCGTTTATAACATTTGTATTAGAGATGTTATTTACTAATAACCCGGTAACGGTAACAGGGTATTTAAGTATATTGTTTATCATTATATCGTTAAGTACATATGCTGTTCAACGTAATTATAGTAGCTAAAGTTCAGAATTTTACACTTTCGGGGGGATGGGCAAAGTGCGACACGCTAAGTCGTTTAATGACGTTGACTCACTAATCTGCAAAATCTCCGCTATATCGTAAACATTATGACCTAAATCATAAGCTAAGACAGTGCGAAGGCGAGTTTTTTCATCAATCTTTTTCGTTATGCGTACCAACTTTTCAAATTCGATATATTTCGTGGGTGTTAGAATTTTATGCATAATCATGATTATAAATAATTTATAGAAATTAGTCCAGATTTCAGTTACGAGTAGTATATTAGAAAGTTTGCTAAAAAAAGAGCTGATTACTTGTAGCATTAATCCAGATGATCGACGAAGTGCTCTAATTAGGCTAACTGAAGTAGGTATATCCTTATTCAATCAAGTGTTCCCGGCACACATTGAATATTTGGCACCATTGTGCGCACAATTTGATGACCAACAAATGGAGCGCTTAGCTCAGGAATTAATCCTAATAAAAAACAAATTAGAAAATTTTGGATAAGAAAATAAGCTGAAATAGCTAAAACTTAGGTCGCACGAGCATAGCCTATTATCAATATATTTTGCTAGCGCTGCAATCCAAATAAGATTATGCAACAATAGAATTTAACGCTTCATTAACAAAGGCTAAGCAATTAGCCATAACTTGGTAACTTTTCTAAAGGAAAATACAATGAAAAAATATCTAATCGCATTAGGTTTATCTGCCGCACTTAGTGGCTTTGCAAATGCGGGTGAAATTTACAATCTAGAGCCAACCCATAGCTATGTTGAATTCCATTATAATCACATGGGATATTCTAATCCGTCTGGTAAATGGTACGCTAATGGTAGCATCAACTTTGAAAGTAAAGATATCGCAAAAAGTTCAGCGAATATTACAATTACGGTTGGAGACATTGTTACTGGAATCCCTAAACTCGATGAACACCTAAAAAGCGGAATGTTCTTTGATGTGAAAAAATATCCGACCGCTAAATTTATCGGCGACAAAGTCACTAATATTAAAGGGAAACAATTTGATTTAGGTGGCCAATTAACGGTGCATGGTGTAACTAAGCCAGTTACGCTACATGTAACGCAAAATACTTTAGCACCAAATCCAATGAATGATATTCAAAGCGCTGGTTTCAGCGCTACGGCTACAATCAAACGTTCTGATTTCGGGATTGCCAATTATGTTCCTGCGGTTAGTGATGAGATTAATTTAAATATTGAGATTGAAGCACAATTAGCTGCTGCTAAAAAATAAGCTCACTATTATAAAAAGGCTAAGATTTTCTCTTAGCCTTAATATAAACTTTGCACTGTCAATTACGAAATGCCCAAAACTTACTAATCAAAAATGTCACAAACGGGGCAATAAATGTCGGAGCTAATCCCCAAGCCGGGCTGAGTAACAAGACCTTAGTAATAAAGCGCACGCCACCCACATTGATCGCCATTCCAATCATTGATGTTAACAAAAATTTCACAAATTCACGCTTAGAGTAACGGTGTTTTTTAAAGGTATATTTGATATGCCCAACATAGGCAATAAACATTCCACCAATATTACCCAAAATCATCGCCACTGACGGAAACACACCAAAATAACGATGAGCAATCCAATAAATCAAATCCTGTATAATTAAAGCAGAAATCCCCACCGCACCATAGACCAGAACTTCATGCACATGCCGCCGCTTGATTTTTTTTACATGTTGCTTTATCATTTGCGCGGAAACCCCTTCTTGGCATAAACCTGTAACAATGAAATCGCAGCAGGAGTAACCCCAGAAACCCGAGAAGCCTGCCCAATATTTTCTGGCATTAATTTGCTTAATTTCTGCACGACTTCGGTAGATAACCCGCTGATTTTAGTATAGTCAATGTTATTTGGTAGTTTTATCTCATCCAAATAAGCTAGTTTACCAACCTCTTCCTGTTGACGTGCGATATATCCCGCATACTTAATCTGAATCGCGACTTGTTCACAAATGCGTTCATCATCACTTACCGCCTCAGTAAAACCGGGTAATTGCGCCAAGGTTGGATACTCAAACTCAGGACGTTTAAGCATATCATGTAATGAATACTCGCGTTCTAATGGCGCAGCAAACAGCGCCTGTGCAGGGGTTCCGTTGATGTTTGCCGGATGAACAAAGATTTTTTTCAGGCGCTCAATCTCCGCAAAAACGGTATCGCGTTTAGAACAAAAAGCATTCCATTGCTCATCACCAACCACCCCAAGATTACGCCCGATTTCTGTCAAGCGTAGATCAGCATTATCCTCACGTAGCTGTAAGCGATATTCTGCGCGCGAAGTAAACATCCGATAAGGCTCGCTAACGCCTTTAGTGATCAGATCATCAACCAAAACACCAAGATAGGCTTCATTACGGCGGGGACACCAAGCGTCCTGTTCCTTAACCAGCAAAGCCGCATTTAATCCCGCTAATAAACCTTGCGCAGCGGCCTCTTCATAACCAGTTGTACCATTGATTTGCCCAGCAAAAAATAGACCTCCAATTAGTTTAGATTCAAGACTGGATTTGAGATAGGTTGGATTAAAATAATCATATTCAATCGCATAACCTGGACGTAAAATATGCGCGTTTGCCATCCCTTTCATCGAACGCACTAAACCAATCTGAATATCGAAAGGTAAAGAAGTCGAGATTCCATTCGGATAATATTCGTGGGTAGTAAGCCCTTCTGGCTCTAAGAAAATCTGATGTGAATCTTTATCAGCAAAGCGATTAACTTTATCTTCAATTGATGGACAATAGCGCGGACCAACGCCTTCGATAACCCCGGTAAACATTGGCGAACGCTCAAAACCGCTGCGAATTATGTCGTGAGTTTGAAGATTGGTATGGGTTATCCAGCATGAAATTTGTTGTGGATGATCTTCACGCTTACCCATAAATGAAAATATTGGTGTTGGGCTGTCACCTGCTTGTTCTTCAAGGAGACTAAAATCAATCGTGCGTCCGTCAATCCGTGGTGGAGTTCCGGTTTTTAAACGTCCAACCGGTAGTTCATAATCGCGTAAACGCTCAGACAGACGAATTGAGGCTGGATCACCAGCGCGTCCGCCAGTGTAGTTTTGTAAGCCGATATGAATCCGACCACCAAGAAAAGTACCCGAAGTCAAAACCACTGCTTTGGCTTTAAAAATAATTCCGCTTTGCGTCATTACTCCAGTTACCCGATCATTTTCAATAATAATATCGTCAACGGCTTGTTGAAATAAGGTTAAATTCGGCTGATTTTCCAGCGCATAGCGAATGTAAGCTTTGTATAAAAGCCGATCAGCTTGAGCACGAGTTGCCCGCACCGCCGGACCTTTGCTGCTATTTAAGGTGCGAAACTGAATCCCGGCATGATCTGCCGCGCGCGCCATGATTCCGCCTAATGCATCGACTTCTTTAACCAGATGCCCTTTACCAATCCCACCAATTGAAGGATTACATGACATTTGCCCCAGTGTTTCAATATTGTGGCTTAGTAACAAGGTTTGTAACCCCATCCGACTAGCGGCCAAACAAGCTTCAGTTCCGGCATGTCCGCCACCAATCACAATCACATCAAAGTGTTTATCAAAAATCATAATGTTATCTATACTTCTTATTAGAATAAGGGCTTATTTTAGCACAGCCAAATTATCAGCTTAGAGGCGATTTAAATAGGACGAAGAATGCAGCTCCAAATTAAGGTTATAACCTCACCATGATGTTATGTAGGTTTGTGCATATTTCTGAATTATCCAGATATAGATAAATTTACTTATTGCTAGTTTAAAATCTCTACTCCATATAATTTTCACTATTCCTCTAAAAGCACTAATTTAATCAACTGGAACATTATTTAATATCTTACGCAAATAACCATTATTAAAGCCACTATATTGATTACCAGTATTATAAGCACTAAGTGCCCGTTGTAATGCTAGCTGCGGCTCTCTAACTTGCTTCTTTGCCGCAATATAGTTCTTGGTAAGAATATCGCCACTAAGCCGCAGATTTAGGCACTGATTAAAAAGCTGTTCTGGTTTTAGCTTATATTTTCTGATATTAGCAATATTAACTTGTCCCAGTCCAACATCAAAATTATAACCATGCTTATCCAAATATTTCACCCAAGCAATTGCCTGTGATTCAGTCTTGGGTTGGTATTTCAAAATTGCACCATTTAAACCAATTGCCAAAGGGTTTCCTTTAGATTCAGTTTTTACTAGCGTCACCATTGTAATTGGCGCAACAGTTGGGCTACATTGTTTGGCAAGCAGCATTAAATCAAGTGGCATTTGGCTCCATTTATTATAGATTAACTTTATATAAGCTGCAATTTTAAGAAATTTATTTTAGGCTTAGTTTTACTGACTGCCATAATTTCAGTTTAGAGGTAAAATCTCACCAATAGCTAATTCACAAAGCCGTTGATCTGGCGCATTAAATAGCTGCCGGGTTTTTTCAATTGGTTCTCTAAGCGGCTCATCAGATAAAATAAAGGTTGCATAATGCATTGGTATCAGATGTCGAGCCCCTAAATCAAGATAAGCCTGATAAGCTTCTTCTGGATTTAAGTGACTGCTTTGCATGATATAACGCGGGGTATAAGCACCGATCCCGATCAGTGCATAATCAATCGTCGGGAAAAATTGCCCAATCTCCTGAAAATGCCCACCATAGGCACTATCACCCATAAAATAAATCGTCTGCGCCTGAGACTGGATAATAAAACTGCCCCACAGACGGATATTGCGGTCTTTTAGCGTACGGTTTGACCAATGTTGTGCAGGCATAAAATAGAACTTAATCCCATCATCAGAGATGGGAAACTGTTGATACCAACCAGCTTCAACTATCTGATTACTAATTTTCCAACTGCGTAATAATTCCGCAGTTGCTAATCCACAATATACTTTGGCATGTGGGTTCAGCTGAGTCAGTTTACACAGTGTTTTTTTGTCAAGATGATCATAATGAGCGTGACTAATCAAGATATAATCAATAGGTTGATATTTTTCAGGGCTAAATGGAATTTTAGCACGACGTTTAACTAAGGGGATTTTGCCAAAAATTGGGTCAATAATGATGTTTTTACCATTTAATGTCAGTAAAAAACTGGCATGACCTAGCCAAGTAATTTTAGGTATCTCATTACAAAAAAGTTGCGGGTCTTCAATCAGAGGAACATGGTAACGTGAGTAGCGGTTGAGAGTTTTTTGTGGTCGATAGCTAAACTGCCAGCGCAAAATCTGTTTCCAGTGGGGTGGCGTACTTGCCTGATAATTTCTAAATTTACCATCTCTGATTTCATTACCCGGATATTCAGGCTTGATAGTTGTTAGCTCTGGATTGTTTAAATATTCAAACATCATCAGATTTCGGAAAAATAGGTTTGTAAGATTGCACAGGCAGCCAACTGGTCTAATTTACCTTTTTGTGCTTTGCCATAGATTGCCTGCTCTTCTAACAGCATCGCGGCATCTGTAGAGCTAAAATCTTCCGCTATCAATGTCACGGGTAAATTAAATTTACGCCCCAGCCGTTTGGCAAAATTATTAATGGTATTAATCAGCTGAATTTTTTGTGGATCATCACTAGCGCTGGGAATCCCGACTACCAGTAACTGCGGCTGCCATTTTGTTATGAGTTCTTCCAGCTGGTCGATTTTATTCCACATTCCTTCACCAGTAATCGTCACCAAGGGATGAGCAATTTTTAACATGGTATTACCGGTTGCAACTCCGATTCGAGCTTCGCCATAATCAAAGCCCATTAGCACCAAATTAGCCGCTTTTTCAGGCATTACCACCGCCATTAAAATCATAATAGGCCACATTATCGATTCCAGCTAAACTTAAAGCTAACTGATAACGCTCTTGTGGCGTAACGACCGCTAGAATACGGCTGGCTGGGTTATCAATCACTAACCAATTATTAAAACGTACTTCACGTTCTAATTGAAAACTATCCCACATGCAGTAACCAGCAGTGAGCATTACTGGCTTAACCACATCGTCTTGTGCCATTTGTTGGATCTTGTGTCGGCTACCAGTTAAAACCCAGCCAAATTCATCTTCATCGCTCTCATGCAGCACAAACCCAGTTTCCAATTCGACTGGTCCGCCAAAATACAAGGGAATTTTACCCCACTGGTTTTTGTATTGGTTAAAATCTAAATTAGATAATTTACGCTTATCATCAGGTAAATGCTTATTTATAATCACACCAACCGCGCCACTTACCGTGCTATGCTCAGTAATATAGATTACGCTTTGTCCAAACACATCATCCCTAATTGAGGGGGTGGCAATCAAACATTTGCCTTTTAAGTTATTATTTAATTCAATATTCATCTTTATTTATCTCTCTTTTAATTCTTTTATTCTACGCAACGGGAGCAACTTCGGTATCCAGCGCATGTTTAACTGCATCAATCAAACTCACGCTCACCACCGTTGAAACACCTTTTTCCTGCATGGTAACGCCCACCAACTGATCTGCCATCTCCATCGCCAAACGATTATGCGAAATATAAACAAACTGCGTTTTAGAAGATAACTCTTGTACTAAATTACAAAAGCGCTGCGTATTAGCATCGTCCAAAGGTGCATCAACTTCATCTAGAAGACAGAATGGAGCTGGATTTAAACTAAATAACGCAAAAATAAAGCTCATTGCAGCTAGGGCTTTTTCTCCACCCGATAGCAGGTGAATTGTGGAGTTTTTCTTCCCCGGTGGCTCAGCAAAAATTTGCACCCCAGCGATCAAAATGTCCTTATCCGTCAGCGCCAAACGCGCATCGCCACCACCAAATAATGTCCTGAAGTATACCACAATTGCCTGATTTAACTTCTCAAAAGTGCTTTGGAGTAAGGTTCTGGTTTCACCATCAATATGTTCAATCGCATCTCTCAATGTCGCAGTAGCCGTTTGTAAATCCTCAATCTGACTGAATAACTCCTGCTCTTTGGTCGAAGCTTTAGTCAAATCTTCAATCGCCTTCAGATTCACTAGGCCTAGTGCTGCAATCTGTTGCTCCAATTCGCGACAAGCTGAGCTCAATGCGCTCAGGCTTTGCTGGTTTTGCGTTAGCATCTCTTCCAGCTCAGGAATAGTCAGCTCTAATTTAGCTAAATTTTCCTGATAGGTTGAGAGTAAAATCTGCTGTTCTTGCTGCTTAAATTTAGTTTGGTTAATTTTTTCCAAATTGCGCTGGTAATTACTATTTAGGGATGACGCCTGATTTTTCAAGCCTATGATTTTATTCGATAATTGATCCAACCCCTGCTGGGTTTCTTGCATCTGCGCAGCAATCTCAGCAATCTGTTGTTGCAACTGCATGATTTCTTGTGCCTGATCATTGCTATTAAAACTTTGGCGCTCGTGAGTTAATTCGGCTAATTTTTGCGCTGCGGCTGCTAAATAAAGCTTTTTCTCTTCGCTCAAATTTTGCGCATTGAGCTTCTGTTGTTGTAACAACTGATTATCAATAATATAACGATTAATTTTATTATCCAAATCCTGCAGTTTATTTTTAGCTAATTGCAAGGCGGTCTCATGCTCCAAGCGTTCCATTTCGATATCTTGAGCAGCCAAATCCAACTCTTCATGCGCCAGATGTTTATCCTCAAGCTGTAGCTCCAGCTCCTGAATCTCGAGATCCAAATGACTGATTTCATGGGTGAGTAACTCTGACTCTTGTGCTACTCGCTCCTGATGGCGTTTGTTTTGCACATAAATTTGTTCCTGCTTGGTAAATTCAAGCTGCAAATCATGTTTTTTCACCAATAAACGCTTATGCTTAGCATCCAGACTGATAATATCATTGTGTAGTTGTTGCTGAAACTGTTGCTGGGCGGTAAGCTTTGCTTGCAATTCGTCGGAAACATCACTCAAGCGCAATTGCTCCGATTCTTCTTGCTGTAACTGCTGCTGGTATTGCAGCAAGCTATGCCCATCACTATTGGCATGATAACGAATAAAATCGCGGCTTGCCAAGTGTCCATCTCGAGTAACACCATATTGTCCTGACGCAAGTTTTCTATGTTGCCCAATATCATCGAGCAAACAATAGTTATTCAAATATCCAAAAACACCCTGTAAATTCTCATCACGGAGTTTGAGGCATTCACTCAGGCTACCAGCTTGAACCGCAATAGCTTGCGAGCTACTTAGCCAAATATTCAAAGCCTGTTTCGGGGTGGTGTTTAATTCCGTCAAATCCGCCAACACTTTGGACTGCAATAAATCCCCCAGCGCTACTTCAAGGACAGGTTCATAACCTGCTTCAACTTCCAGTGCCTGCCAGAGTTCGCTTACTACTTTAGTAAATAGCGTATCGCTATTATCGGCATCATTTTTGCTAGAGAGTAAGTCATTTAAAGTCGCAATTTTGGCATTGCTTCCAGCTAATAATTGCTGTTGTTGATTAAGTTCACGCTGTAGGTTTTCAACTTGTTGTTTATATTGTTCTGCTTGTTGGTTTTTCTGTTCAAGCGAGCTTTCATTGATCAACAAATCTTCGGCAACCAGCTCAATTTCTTCTTTGATAAAATGATAATTTTGATCAAAATCGAGGGTATTCCCCTCTTCCAGCAAGCGCGCCAGACGGGTACTTAGATTAGTTTTTTGCTGTTGTTTATGGCGTAAATTATTTTGTAATAAATCCAGCTCATGCTTGAGTTTAGCACTGCCGCTTTGCCGATTACTTACTTGCTCGGCAATTTGATTATATTTATCTTGCTGGGTTTCAACAAGTTGCTGCTGCTCTTCTCGGCACAAGGTTTGTTCACTGATTTCAAATTGATTATCGGCGATTTTCTCGGCAATATTTTCGCTTTGGATGGCTAATTCTTCAATCTCGTGCTTAATTTCCTGCTCTTTAGCCGCCAAATCAGTTGATTCATTCTCAAAACGCTTGAGCAAATCACTATAATGTTTATAGCGTTCTTCCACTCGCGCCAAAGCAGTTCGCAGCTCATTGAACTGTTGCATCAAATCTTGTAAGCGCTGTTCTTGAATAGCTTTTTTATCTTGTTCAACGGTTAGGTTCTGGTTAACTTCTTCAAGCTGATAACCCAAAACCCGGAGTTCATCTTCGCAATGTTGAATAAATTGGTTAGCTTCCGCCAAAATCTTATTTGCATCATGAACTTTAATCGCCATTACCAATGTTTGCTTGGTATTCAGCTCCTGATTAAGCCGCTGATGCAGCTCAGCTACTTGTGCCTGCTCTTTGAGTGTGGATAATTGTTTGATGATTTCACTATGAATATCTTCTAGCCGCTGTAAATTTTCGGCGGTATCACTCAGCCGCTGCAGGGTTTCTTTGCGTTTTTCACGATATTTGGAAACTCCGGCAGCTTCTTCGATATACAAGCGCATATCTTCTGGCTTGGATTCGATAATCCGACTGATCATGCCCTGCTCAATTACCGCATAGCCTTTGGTACCAACTCCAGTACCTAAAAATAGCTCGTTGATGTCTTTACGTCGTACTTGTTGATTATTGATATAGTAATTAGATTCGCCCTGCCGTGAAATCAGGCGTTTGATGGAGATTTCATCATAAGTATTCCATAAACCGTACAATGATTTGGCGCTATTGTCAAAAATAAGCTCAACCGTTGCCCGTGATACCGCTTTTCGCTTCAGAGAACCATTAAAAATCACATCCAGCATTGAATCTCCGCGTAGCTGTTTCGCAGATGACTCACCCAATACCCAGCGCACCGCATCAATCACATTCGATTTACCGCAACCATTTGGCCCGACAATCCCAACTAATTGACCATGAACTTCGATAGCGGTACTATCAACAAAGGACTTAAACCCGGATAATTTAATTTGCTGTAACTTCATTCAACCATAACTTTTATTAAAACAGTCCGTTATTATAGCAAATTGATGAGCTAACTATGGCTATCTTAATTACAATGCCAATGAAATTAGTGCATTACTAAATTTTCATCTAAATTTAACCGCAACATGCATTTATTAATGAAATCAATGAATATTTCCGTACGGGCATTTTTACCTTCCGGGTTTATCAATAAATAGTAGTCAAATCCAGGGATGTAACTATCTGGCAGTACTTGGACGACGAGACCAGCTTCAATATCATTTTTCATCATAATATCCATACCGGCACCTATCATTACCCCAGTTTGTGTAAGTTCTTGATCATGTATACTGCTATTCTGTATGATTCTATATTTAGAATTAAAGATTTCCCGATGTCCAGTTTTTTTATTAATTAAATAAATCTTTTTATCCACAACCTCATTGTCCAATGGTATCCCTATGATTGGGTGATCTTTAATTTGCTCTTGCTTAACTGGTAAGCCAAATTTCTTTATGTATTCTGGATAACAATAAAATATAATTTTTGTACGACATAATAGCCGCATTTTCTGAGAGCTTTTTAATGGTCGGTGATTTATGATTGCCAAATCGAAATTATCTTTGATTAAATTTATTTCCCGGTTTTCATAAGTCAAGTTTAATGAGATTTTAGGATGTTGAGTCAGAAAACCTGCCAAATGAGGGGTAATAATTTTCAAGGCGAAACATGGTGGCAATAATACATTGATGCGTCCACTGATTTCATTACGACTACTTTCCATGTTAATAATTGTTTGATTAAACTCGGTTTCAAGATTATAAAATTTATCATAAAGCTGTTTACCCAAACTTGATAATTGCAGATGACGAGTATCACGCTTAAGAAGCACTAAGTTTAATTCTTTTTCTAGCTTTTGAATTTTTCTAGTTAAATTAGAAGAGCTTATACCAGTATATCTTGATGCATCTGCGAAGCTGCCTAACTTGACGATTTTTATGAAATAGATCAATTCATCATACATTCCTATGGAGTCCTAAAAAGTTAGATAAATACCGTATGACTTATCATGGCGCCTATCCTAGTGTAACAGTTATAAAACATTATTGCACACAATAATCAAGCACTAATCAATTGCATGATTATTCAATATTTTTACTTTTATAGCTGTTACACTAAGTGGAAGGTCAACAATTGCGACAGGAAGCATTTCACCGATTGACATAAATAAATTAAGGCGGGATATTTTGTTATTTAATGAAGCTCGATAGCCACAGCGCAGCGGGGTATCTTCATTTGAATTATTAGAGGGGTACTTAATCATGATTATTTCAAATTCAAACACGTCATTTTATGAGTTTTTCATACAAATACTAAGTAAATTTGTACGTGATACAAAAATATTGCCACTAGCAATCTTATCTATATTTTTAATCGCTATCACTGCTTGTGGTAGTGGAAGTAGCAGTTACAATAACCCTACTACCAATACAAATGACGTCTCTTTACAATCAATTACACTCACACCAGTTATTTCACCAAATACAACTGCATATCAATCCGCTAGCGTTAGTCCTATAAGTGTGCCGTTAGGGATAACTCAATTATTTGTTGCAACTGGCTTTTATTCTGATGGTAGCAAGAGAGACATTACTTCTTCTGTAACCTGGACGTCATCCCAAACCTCGTTTGCTACAATAAATAACTCCCCGGGATTAAATGGAGTGCTAACCCCAGTTGCACCAGGCATTACAATAGTCTCGGCAACGATTGATACCTTTTCAGAGAGTATCAGCGTAACAATAACTAATGCATTTTTAAAATCAATAAATGTGACTCCAGCTCGCGCTAGCACACAGTTAGGGATAAATAAACAATTTACCGCAATTGGTACATATTCTGATGAAACTACACGAGACATTACTAACGCAGCAACATGGTCATCATCTTTTCCTTCAGTTTCTACGGTAAGTAATACACCAGGTAGTAAGGGACTAGTAACCCCAGTCGGATTTGGCTATGACTTTATTGATGCGACTTTATATGGCATAACAAATTCTGGTGAGCTATTAGTAACTAATACAGCCTTCGAATCAACTGTTTGGGCATATGTCGCGAATCAATCTGCGGGTAATGCAGTGTCATACTGCAGCATAAATATTGCTGGTTCTTTATCTGAATGTATGAGCACGGGTAGTGGCTTTGCGAATCCAAATGGAATCGCAATTAACAATGGTTATGCCTATATTAACAATATATCCAATAATTCAGTATCACTTTGTTCTGTAGATCCTGTTCTAGGTTCTTTAAGTGGATGTATTACCACCGCCAGCGGAACTCCTTTTGCTGCTCCAAGTCAGTTAGTGATTAATAATGGATTTGCCTTTATTGATAATATTGGTAATAACACCGTAGTTGTTTGTAGCGTAAATCCTAGTAGTGGTGCGCTATTTGCATGTAACGATAGCGGTGTTGGCAGCATCTTTAATGGACCAAGTGGATTGGCAATTAAGAATGGATTTGCATATATTGCAAATCAAAATAGTTCCATAGTGACACAATGTGCCGTAAACCCTGCAACAGGAGCATTTTCAGGGTGCGTTAACAGTAGCGCGACCGGTTTGTCTGGTGCATTTGGGTTTGCAATAGAGAATGGCTTTGCCTACATTGCTAATCAATTTAGTAATACGGTGTCAGTTTGTAAGGTAAATCCTGTAACTGGTGCTTTATCCGGATGTGGTTACACGGGCATAGGATTTGGTAGTCCGAAAGGCATTGCCATCAGAAATGGATTTGCTTATATTACTAATCAAAGTAGTGGCGATGTAATAAGCTGTGCGGCAAATTCAAGCACAGGACTTTTAACCAGTTGTAATGTTACTGGTAATGGTTTTAATAATCCAGTAGGAATTGCAACCAACTGAACTTTCGGTAGTTCTCAATTCTTTATAGTAAAAGATAGAAAAGGAGTTCAAAATGTTTTAACTGAAACACATGCGCAATAATAAATTTATGTTGTCGGAAATTGGGTAGTTGCTTTCGTTCATAAATATTAGTACATAACTTGTTTCAGGTTTTATTCCTCGTAGCTCTACTACACAGATAAACATGGTAAAGCGACACGACAATTTGTTAACATTATTCTGAAGATACCTTGCTGCTCTGTGGCTGGGAATTTCATTTGTGGAGTATTTAATCATGATTATTTCAAATTCAAACACATCATTTTATGGCTCTTTTATACAAATATTGCGTAAATTCATACATGATATAAAACTATTGCCATTAGCAATCTTATCTATATTATTGATCGCTATCACTGCTTGTAATGGAGCGGGAAGTCAATCAGGCATACAGAGTTCTGCCGAAAATGTCAAATCAATTCTAGTAACGTCAGCAAACCCTAACGCTCCAGTTGGAGTTCTAAAAAAATTCACAGCAATTGCGTCATATAATGATGGTAGCAAAAAAGATGTTACTGAGGTGGTAAAGTGGGGTACTGAGTCAAAAACAATAGCATCAGTGAGTAATAGCAGCGGCTCTCAAGGTATAGTAACCTCGGTTGCACCAGGTGAAACTGTTATAACTGCTAGTTTGGGTAAAGTCATTGGCAGCTCTAATTTTATAGTTAGAGATGTAAAAATAGAATCTGTGTCTATTACCCCAGCTAATCCTACTATGGCTAAGGGTACAAAACAGCAATTTGTAGCAACTGGCATTTTCTCTGATGGTAGCAAAGAAGATGTTACTCTTTCGGCAACATGGTTATCTTCAGTACCTGCAGAAGTGATAGATAGCTCAAATGCCAATAAAGGGGTTGTAACCGCTCTCAGCGCAGGAACTGTTGCTATATCAGCTAATTTACATAAGGTACAAAGCCCTAAAGTAATCTTAACCGTTACTAATGCAACCTTAGGTTCGATTTCGCTTACTCCAAATAATTCAACTATTCCATTAGGTACAACGCTACAATATAATGCAATGGGTATGTACTCTGATGGAACTACACATGATCTCACTAATACAGTAGTATGGACCACTAGCGATGCAACAATCGCTAGTATCAGTAGTAACGGCTTATTAAACCCAGTGAGCGTTGGTTCTAATTTAGTTATTGCAACTTTAGGAACAATAACAGGTAATACTAGCCTATCGGTAACTGCCGCAATCTTAATATCAATTAACATTACTCCAGGAGTTGCAACAATTGCTACAGGTGCATCGCAACAGTTTGCTGCAATTGGTATGTATTCTGATGGCAGTCTTGCAAATATAACTTATTTAGTATCATGGTTATCATCAACCGGAGCCGTGACTTTTGATGCATTTGGAATTGCGACGGGAATTACTACAATTGGCTCACCTAGTACCATTAGCGCTACTTATGGTGCAATTACTAGTAACCTTTCTAGTTTAACCGTAACATCTGCTAATATTTGGGCATATATTGCGAATCAATCTGCGGGTAATGCAGTATCATACTGCACCATAAATCTTGCGGGTTCTTTATCTGGATGTATGAGCACGGGTAATGGATTTGCGAATCCAAATGGAGTCGCAGTTAACAATGGCTATGCATATATTAACAATATATCCAATAATTCAGTATCACTTTGTTCGGTAAATCCTGTTCTAGGCTCTTTAAGTGGGTGTATTACCACCGCCAGCGGAACTCCTTTTGCTGCTCCAAGTCAGTTAGTGATTAATAATGGATTTGCCTTTATTGATAATATTGGTAATAACACCGTAGTTGTTTGTAGCGTAAATCCTAGTAGTGGTGCGCTATTTGCATGTAACGATAGCGGTGTTGGCAGCATCTTTAATGGACCAAGTGGATTGGCAATTAAGAATGGATTTGCATATATTGCAAATCAAAATAGTTCCATAGTGACACAATGTGCCGTAAACCCTGCAACAGGAGCATTTTCAGGGTGCGTTAACAGTAGCGCGACCGGTTTGTCTGGTGCATTTGGGTTTGCAATAGAGAATGGCTTTGCCTACATTGCTAATCAATTTAGTAATACGGTGTCAGTTTGTAGCGTAAATCCTGTAACTGGTGCTTTATCCGGATGTGGTTATACTGGCATAGGATTTGGTAATCCAAAAGGTATTGCCATTAGAAATGGATTTGCTTATGTTACTAATCAAAGTGGTAGTAATGTAATAAGCTGCATAGTAGATTCAAACACAGGAGTTTTAAGTAGTTGTAATATTACTGGTAATGGTTTTATTAATCCAGTAGGAATTGCAACCAACTAAACTTCCAAAACTTTTCTAGCTACAGAAAATAAAAAAAGCTGATCAACTCTTCAAAAATAGGGTAATTTATCAAATTTTCGACCAAGAAAAGATAGATAGTACCTAAAATGAAGACGGATCAGCCAAGTAGCCGAAGCTAAATAACATATTTACCAGTTGATTTTTTCATCTGGTAATTTTTTTTAGAGATTTTGCAAAAGTAAGCAATAAATAATAATCAATAATTACGCTCTAAACAGCAAAGCAAAAATAATCCTGATTAATTTAGATGGCGGAATCTTAGTACAGATATTCGCTGCGGCATAACTCTTGCGACTGGACATTCTCAGCCAATAATCACTAAGGTTTTTGCGCTCGGCAAGCAGATAATCAAACTTAATCATCACCAATCGGGCTAAAAATATTGTCCAAACCACATCTGCCAAGCTATATTGCGCGCTTGCAGCATATTGATGTTGAGCTAATTGTGCTTCCAGCATATCGCACAAACCAACCGCGCGCTGCTGCATTTGGGCATAATTGTTTTCTTCAGATAAAATCAGCCGTTTGCGTTCTTCTTCCAAAACAAGTTTTTTAGTGTAAGCATCTTTTAGCTCAGGATGAGCATTCATCATAAGCAGACAACGCCGCGAAGCCCGGGCTAAACCGCGCCCCAAAGCAATTCGCGCAATCGGTGATTTACGCAAAGCATTCCCCATGGTCAAATCCTCGATTGAGAATGCATAGTGTAACTCTAATGACTTATCTATCGCCTCAGCATCGGCAGCTGGAAATAAATCAACTCCACCAAAATGCTGATTAACAAAATATAAAATCAGGCGGCTATCGGTAATAATATTTCCATCACAATCTAAAACCGGTACTGTCATATTTGCTTGCATAGCAGCATACTCAGGCGCAAATTGTTCCATTTTGATATGAATATCCACATCATGTAAATCATATGTAACAGCTTTTTCAGCTAAGCATAAGCGTGCAATCATGCTGTAGTATGATGAATAATTACTATATAAAATCGTAGCCATCAGTTATACCTTATAAGATTAATTAAATTAATTATTCAATTCCGACTGGTTCCTATATTCAACCCGAGACATGCGTCGCTGGCTGAATTGGAATACCCATGCTAAATACCAATGAATTTTAGCATAATTTTTTAGAATTTATACACTAACAATCTAAGCTAAAACTCAGTTGTGATACTCGCTTTGCAAAAATTAAGCATAAAGTATGTTAAAATCGACACAATAAACCTTTATAGAAAGCGGGATGATGTTTGACATGGTTGCTCATTTTTTGAGTATTAAAACAGTTTTATACCATTTTAATTTAGGCGTTGGTTATAGCCTCTCTTATATTGAAGCTATTGGAACAGTTTTTGGTTTATTGTGTATCTGGTATGCTAGCAAAGAGAAAGTCTTTAATTTCTATTTCGGCTTAATTAACGTCACCTTATTTGCTATAATTTTCTACCAAATTCAACTTTATGCTAATTTACTCTTGCAAATCTTTTTCTTTGCCATGAATATTTATGGATTATACGCATGGGGTAAACCGCCATCTAACAATGATGGCCTAAAAATTCGTTGGTTAAGTAAGCCTCAATTAATCTCAACAATCATAGTTTCATTAATTTTAATCGGCATATTAGCAAGCTTTATTAATCCCTTCTTTAATACCCTGACTATAATTGCCGTTAAGCTAATGCAGCTGGTTATACCCTCCATTGCAATGCCCACGCTACAACCAGATCCTTACCCGCTAATGGATGCAGCAGTTACAATTCTCTCTATTGTTGCCATGGTACAAATGACGCGTAAACTAGTTGAAAATTGGATTGTATGGGTTGTAATCGACTTGATTAGTATTGTACTTTACGCCAATGAAGGTGTTTATTTCATGGCGCTAGAGTATGTATTATTAAGCGCAATTGCATTCAACGGAATGCTCGAATGGGTTAAAGCGGTACGTAAAAATAATAGAGACTAATTACTATCAAACAACTGCATATAAACTGTGATGAACAAGGTTTATACACCATTGAGTAGCAACCATATGGAAAGCATCATTGATACCTTAGCGCCATTGTGATATATAATCCATGCTTAAATGGGGTTATATAATTCAATAAATTCAGCATCATAGCCCATGCTATTTAGATAATCAGTGAGGGCGATAATGCCATAGCGTTCCGTCACATAATGCCCACCGCTAATATATGCAACACCACTTTCTTTAGCAAGATGCATTACTGGTTCGCTGATTTCCCCACTGATGAAACAATCAACACCCAAGCTAATAGCATCGGCAAACATACCATCTGCACCACCAGTACACCATGCTAAAGTTGAAATTGACTGTTCTTGTTCACCAAAAAACGATGGCAAATGCCCAGTTTGTTGCTGATAGAATTGTACAAATTCACCTAATGGCATAGCTTGTGCAAGTTTACCCTGCCACAATAATCCCTGCTCGCCACTTTGCCCACAAATGGTAATTCCCAATAGCTTAGCTAATTGAACGTTGTTTCCAAATTCTGCGTGATTATCTAGCGGTAGATGATACGCCAGTAAATTAATGTCGTTCTTTATTATTTTAGCAACCCTTTGATATTTGATGCCAGTTAATTCATAACTGCTTTTATTCCAAAAGATTCCATGATGAACAATAATTGCAGTAGCCTCTTTAGCTATTGCATAATCAATTAATTCTTGATTGAGTGATACTCCAGTAATTATCTGCTGAACTTCTGACGCACCTTCAATTTGCAAGCCATTTGGGCAATAATCTTTGAATAAACTTATTTTGAGCAAATCATTTAGATCGTACACTAATTTATCACGTGACATATTGCTACACACCTAAAATAGAATCTTAAAGAAAAATCCCACCGAAGTGGGATTCAAATTATTATACTCGTGGTTATTATAATTGTTCAGCATGGCTGGCTAAGTACGCAGCAACACCTGAAGTAGATGCCGTCATACCTGCTTTACCTTTATTCCAGCCAGCTGGACAAACCTCACCATGCTCTTCAGTAAATTGTAATGCATCAACCATACGTAACATTTCATCAATATTACGCCCTAATGGTAAGTCATTAACTACCATATGGCGAACTACACCGTTTTTGTCAATTAAGAATGAACCACGGTAAGCAACGCCACCAGCAGCTTCAACACCAAAACTTTGGCAAATTTCGTGTTTAATATCTGCAACTAACGGATAACCAACTTGGCCAATACCACCTTGATTAACTGGTGTATTGCGCCACGCAGCATGCGTAAAGTGTGAATCAATAGAAACACCAATTACTGCAACATTTTTTGCTTTAAAATCAGCCAAACGGTGATCAAATGCGATTAATTCAGAAGGACAAACAAAAGTAAAATCTAATGGATAGAAAAATACTACCGCATATTTACCTTTAGTAGCTTCTTTAAAATTGAAATTATCCACGATTTCGCCAGAACCCAATACAGCAGCAGCAGTAAAATCAGGCGCTTCCTGACCAACTAATACTTGAGGGTAAAAATAATTTGTATCACAACAACTCATAACATTCTCCTAAATAATTTAGTAAAAAACTCGGACATTATTTTAGCACCAAACCAAACCAAACCAGCAATTTAAAATAATTTTGCTAACCTCTTAAGCTTAGTTTTTTAGGCTTAAACCCTATATGAGGTTAGAGTCCCATAATTTCAAGAGATAGCCTTTGCTGCACCGCACAAAATAATTGTAAAAAAATATTGCATTATTCTTTAGCATGGTGTAGAATATCGCCAAATGTATTGTCATTTACATTATACAAATAACGATACTTTATATATAAATTGTTGTACTTTTAAGGAAACTTATATGAAAAAATTATTAGCTGTTCTTGTTGCTGGTGCTTTCGCTACTTCTGCTTTTGCTGCTGAGGCTTCTGCTCCTGAAGCAGCCGCTGCTGCTGCAAAACCTGCTGCTTCTAAATCTCACAAGAAATCTCATAAAAAATCTCATAAAAAATCAGCTTCTCACACAGCTGCTACTGAGAAAACTGAAGCTTCTAAATAATTACTCACACCTCTTGGGGTGTATGATTATTAAAAACCGAGCGTTAAACCTCGGTTTTTTTATTTTAAATAAAATACTTACTATCTAACTTAAATTGGATTTTACTGATATGCAAAAATTTCCTATGACTCAAACCGGTGCTAAACAACTCGAAGAAGAATTGCGCAATCTCAAAAGCGTTGAGCGTCCGAGTGTTATTCAAGCTATTTCTGAAGCTCGAAGTCACGGTGATCTCTCAGAAAATGCTGAGTATGACGCAGCCAAAGAACGTCAGGCATTTGTTGAAGGACGTATTGCAGAAATTGAATCCAAATTATCCCATGCTCAAATTATTGATCTAAGTAAGGTCGATAGCGAAGGTAAAATCGTGTTTGGCGCAACTATTGAATTACTCGACCTAGAAAGTGACGAAACTATTCGTTACCAAATAGTTGGTGATGATGAAGCGGATGTCAAACTTCGCAAAATTTCAGTAAATACTCCGGTTGCCAGAAGCTTAATTGGCAAGCGCAGTGGTGATATTGTTGAAGTAAAAGTACCAAGCGGTATCAAAGAATATGAAATCCTAGATGTTTCATTTTAATAATTAAAAAATCATAAGCCCCTACCTGAACAATAAGAATCGCTTACATCCTTACCCCAAATAATGAGCTTACAATATTTATTATTTACCGCGAATTAATCTCCATGAAATTTATATGTTTTATTAATTTCATCGGATTTATCAGTAATAATTTGATTAGCCAACTCATCAGATACTAAAAACGCTTCATTTACCGTTGCCTGAGTAAACTGATCCAGCATTTGTTTAGCTTTGAGCGGATCTTTTTTATACTCTTTGCGATATAGCTCTTCAAACTCTTTTTGTTTCAAACTAATTTGCTGATTTAGCTGTGCATAACGCGCTTGAACTAATGGTGCATATTTAGGAAAATTAAGTAGCGCCAATGTTTGAACTTTGCGGAATCTCCAGTAGGCCGAATCACTGTCTGCTTTACCTGTAGCTAATTTATAATTATCGGGAATTGTTGCACCCTGATAAAATGGCAAATAAATCCCCAATGCGGTCATTCCTAGCTCTAGATATTCAACATTTGCAATCGCTGCAGGTAAATCAGAGCGCACTTGCAAAACATGAGATTGCTGAGTCCGATAAACAGAAATCGGACGAGCGGTAGCTTTAGGATTTTGCGAAGTATATGGATCAGCCGCAGTACCTTGGTAATAGTTTTGCAATCCACTTTCAACATCTGCTACACTTAATTTATGATCTGGCTTAAGGAATAGAGGAAAATCACCATTGTTTACTGGATGTTTTAGCGTTTTCGCCGTATACTTACCCTGCAAATAGCTCACTCGCGGATAATTGTATGCTATGTCAGTTGCATTATTTTGACCATAAATTTTATGGAAATTAAATTCCCCATCCTGCTTCGGATTATATAAACCACTTTTTTCGGCAAAAGTAATCAGATTTGCTGAAGCAAGGTAATTTTTACTATCTTTAAGGTCAACCTTACCCAAACGCGATTGATTGGCACTAACAAAATAAGCATTATCTGGCACACGAACCGCTAGCCATTGATGACCTCCGGCATTTTCCAGATACCAAACTTCATTTTTATCAACAAGCGCCACCCCAAAACCCTCACCAGAACCACTGGTTTCGATAATCTTACCCAGCAGTAGCACACCCTCACGAGCTGATTTCATTTGCGGCAACAAGATTGTAGGAATCGCTTCCTCAATAATTCCGTTACTCGTCACATAGGGATCAACTTTAAGCGTTTGCGGATTACTTTGAATAGTTTCCGTTGCCGATATGCCTACTCCTGCATCATTAAATCCAACTTCTTCAAAACTACTATCGTTAGTCTGCCAATCAGGAACTCCACTATATCCCATTAAATTATTTGGTAATTGATAGGTAAATGTATTATCAGACTCTTCGATATTTTTATAGACATAACCATCTTTACGCGGAGGATGGTATAAGAAATTAACGGCAGAATTTCCACTGCCTGCATCTACATTGCGCCCGACCAAAATAGACCCATCACTGCTTGCATTTTTACCGACAATAATAGTTGTACATGCAAAACTGCCCGTAAACCCACTGCAAACCAAGGCCAGAAAATAATTTAGTTTCCTCATAGTTTATTCCTTTTACTCTAGCGCACCAGTATAATTAAAAAAACCGCCAATCCGGATTATTATAGCATAGCATTAGTATGCCACGATATTATGATTAAGAAAATTATTTAACAATGATATCCGACAAAGTCCAAGGTTCAAAAACGAAGAGTATATAACAAATTTCTAACTGACACTTTTAAGACTATAGTTGCTATAATATACCTCTATATACAATAGAGGATAAATGCTATGCGAAAAATTATAATACCAATTTTACTAGCTTGGTGTGCAATTAGCCATGCCAGCACGGAGCAAGCAGTTTTTGCCGGCGGATGCTTTTGGTGTATGCAAGCTGATTTTGATAAACTAAATGGTGTCGAAAGCACCATCGTTGGTTATGATGGTGGTATAGCACCCAATCCCACTTATGAAACTGTTTCTGCTGGTGGCAGTGGCTATTCTGAAGTGGTCAAAGTAATTTTTGATAATAAGAAAATTAATTATAGTCAGGTAGTTAACTATTTCTTGCACCATGTTGATCCGACTAATAATATTGGACAGTTCTGCGATACTGGCTCACAATATAAAAGCAAAGTTCTTTACTTAAACGCAGGACAGCAGCAACAAGCTCTTGGCGAATTTAAAAAAGCGCAAAAAATAGTTAAACCTTTTTATACCGAACTAATTCCAGCTACTACTTTTTACCCAGCTGAGGATTACCATCAAGAATACTACCGTAAAAATGATTATCGTTATCACTTTTACCGCTGGAATTGCGGACGTGATGCTAAAGTTAAGGAGGTCTGGAGTGAAAAATAAATATTTAATTATCGGTTTGGCTATTTTATCAGCAGGGGTTTTTGCTGATAATAATTATCAGGATTTTAATAAGCCCGCTCGATTGAAAGAGTTAACTCCCGAGCAATATCAAGTGACCCAAAAAAGCGCTACTGAGCGAGCGTTTCACAATCAATACTGGGATAATCATGCTGCGGGAATTTATGTTGACGTAGTCTCTGGGGAACCATTATTTAGCTCCAAAGATAAATATGATTCTGGAACTGGTTGGCCAAGTTTTAGTAAACCAATTGATAGTAAATATATTACCACTAAAGTAGACCATGGTTTTTTCAGCACTCGTACTGAAGTTATGTCTCGCTACGCAAATTCGCATCTTGGACATGTCTTTGATGATGGTCCTGCTCCAACAGGAATGCGCTATTGTATGAATTCTGCCGCGTTGCGTTTTATACCCGAGAGTCAAATGAAACAACAGGGATATGGACAATATTTACCATTAGTTGCAGCTAAATAGCGCCGAACAAACAGGAAGTAACAAAATGAAATCTTTAGATATTATCATCATTACCTTAATAGGGATAGGCGCCCTACTTTGGATTGGTAGACTGCTATTACGCATCAAAAGAAAAACTGAAGCATCAATTTGTAATGGTTGCAGCATAGACACACCGAAAGTGAAGCACTTTACCGCACAAGATAAAGGCAGTTAAAATTAGTGAATGAATATGAGTAATTATCTAACGCTTCATGAAAGCTTATTCCGGCTAATGGTTTTCATTATGGTCTTGGCTAGCGTAGCAATCTGGGAGATAATCTCACCACGACGTAAATTAAAGATTAGCAAACCCTATCGCTGGATAAATAATCTAGGTTTGGTATTACTAAACACTATTTTACTCCGGCTTATTTTCCCAGTAGCCGCAACTGGAGTCGCATGGTGGGCAATCCAACATGATTTTGGCATTATAAACTATTGGCATTTATCTGGCTGGTGGGTGATTGGATTGTCTACCATCATCCTTGATTTTGCGATTTATTTACAGCACGTCCTGTTTCACAAATTACCTTGGCTGTGGAAACTACACCAAGTTCATCATGCGGATTTAGATTATGATGTCACCACCGGAGCACGTTTTCATCCTCTTGAAATCATTTTATCAATGCTGATTAAATTTGCAGTAGTTATAATCTTAGGTATCCCAGTAGTCGCGATAATTATTTTTGAGATTTTATTAAATGCTACCGCAATGTTTAATCATGGCAATATTCGACTACCATACTCAGTAGATAAATTACTACGTTTAATATTAGTGACACCAGATATGCATCGCGTACACCACTCAGTAGTAATGAAAGAACTAAACTCCAACTTTGGATTTAACATCCCATGGTGGGATCGACTCTGTGGAACCTATCGGGTTCAACCACAAGCCGGACACAAAAACATGGTGATTGGGTTGAATTATTTGCGTGATGCGCGAGTAACACAAAATTTAGCTAAAATGCTGTGTCTACCATTTAAACAGCTAAATAACACAGCTAATTAAACAGAAAGAAAATCATGAGTAAATTTAAATTGCTGGTTATGATGTGGAGCCTGTTCTTAGCAACGCTAGCGCTGGCAGCCCCGCAAAAGGATTTGTGGCCAATTTGGCAAGCAAATAATCCAAAGTCACTAGCTACCATAGACAATAGTAATTATCAGAAATTTCTCACTAAATATATCACCACTGATTCTAGTGGAGTCAATTTAGTTGCCTACTCTAAGGTGAGTACTGCAGATCAGCAAATGCTGGAAGGATACCTCAACTACCTCTCTAATATTAAAATCTCTGGGTACAATCGTAATGAACAATTGGCCTACTGGGCAAATTTATATAATGCGCTAACTATTGACACTATCTTAAAGCACATGCCAGTAGAGAGTATTTTAAAAGTTAAACTCGGTGGAGTATTTAGTTCAGGTCCGTGGGATGCTAAACTAATCAAAGTTGAAAACAACGAGCTCTCCTTAAATGATATTGAACATCGGATTATCCGCCCAATTTGGAATGACTCCCGCACTCACTATATCTTAAACTGTGCATCATTTAGCTGCCCAAACCTGCAAAAAGCTCCGTTTAGCGGCGCAAATATAGCTAACTCACTCAATAGTGCAGCAATTGCTTACGTAAATAGCCCACGCGGAGTTAGTATTAATGATGGTAAACTAACTGTTTCACAAATTTATGAATGGTATGGCGATGATTTTGGCACTAGTCAACAACAAATCATTAGTCAAATAAGTAAATATGCCAATCCCACGCTCAAATTACAATTGGCAAAATTCACTCATATCAATAAATATGAATATAACTGGTCATTAAATGGAAAATAACAATTAAATGAAAAACTTAAAACGCTTTACCCCATTAATTATAATCGCGGTAATTATTATTGCCGCAATTAAATTTAATATTATGCATTACCTTAATTTTTTAAGCCTGCAACAATACCATGCCCAATTAGCATTATATGTACAAAATCACTATTTCTTATCAATTACAATTTTTTGTATTTGTTATATAGTGCTTGTAACCGCTTCAATTCCTGGAGCTAGTATTTTTTCTTTATTAGCCGGATTTCTATTTGGTAGTATTATTGGCACATCTCTGGTGGTAACTTCTGCAACCATTGGTGCAACTCTACTGGTAATTGCAGTACAGCTAGCTTTTGGTGAAAGTGTAGCAGCTAAAATCGGGAGTAAGGTAAAACTTATGGAAACTAATTTCAAACAAAATGCTTTTTATTATCTATTAAGTTTAAGATTTCTCCCGATCATGCCCTTTTGGTTGATAAATTTAGCCGCTGGAATCTTTAATGTCAGATTACGTGATTTTATTTTAGCTACTTTTCTGGGAATAATTCCCGGCACTTTTGTTTATGTAAATATTGGTTCTAGCTTAACTAGTGTTTTTGCGCAAAATTCAAGTGAATTTAAATTAAGCTCGCTAATTAGTCCGCAAATTTTGCTGGCACTAACCTTACTTGGCATCATTTCATTTATTCCAGTGATTGTCAAATCATTAAAAAAAGGTAAAACCCGTGGCTAATCATCATTATGATATTTGTATAATTGGTGCTGGCGCTGGTGGTTTAAGTGTAGCTGCTGGTGCGTGTCAATTTGGTATCAAAGTTGCATTAATTGAGGGGCATCAGATGGGTGGTGATTGCCTTAATTATGGCTGCGTACCATCTAAAGCCTTACTGGCTAGCGCGAAGCACTATTATACAATAACTGAATCTGTCAAATTTGGCTTCCACGCTAGCGCTAAGCCAGTAATAATTAGCAAGGTAATGGAATCAGTACGTCAGGTAGTTGCTAATATCGCGCCGCATGATTCGGTGGAACGTTTTACTGGCCTGGGTGCTAGCGTTTATCAAGGTTATGCTAACTTTGTTGACAGCAAGAGTGTCAAAGTTAATGATGATATTATTACCGCCAAGTACTTTGTTATTGCGACTGGTTCTTCACCAGTAATACCACCAATTCCCGGCTTAGATAAGGTGAGCTATCTAACTAATGAAACTATTTTTAACTTGACTGAAACCCCGGAGCATTTATTGGTAATTGGCGGTGGTCCGATTGGCTGTGAATTAGCTCAAGCTTTTTTAATGCTCGGCATCAAGGTAACCCTCCTTAATTTAGGCAAAATCTTGCCGCGCGACGAAGCTGATTTAGTTGCTGAATTACGCCAGAACATGCTCAATCAAGGACTAAACCTTCTGGAAGATATTAAGCTACTTCGAATTGACTATAATCAGGCTCAACAAATCGAAATAGTCGTAGAAGTAAATGGCAGAGAACAAATCATTAGTGGATCACACCTATTGCTTGCCACCGGACGTAAAGCTAATTTAGATCGACTAAATCTAGCGGCAGCAGACATTCAGCATACACCACACAAAATTACCGTCGATGAACGCTTAAGAACCTCGAATAAGAAAATTTTTGCCATAGGTGATGTAGCGGGAGATTATCAATTTACCCATATAGCGGGCTACCATGCAGGAATTGTGATTCGCAATATCATTTTTCGACAACGAGCAAAAGCTAGCTACCAAGCAGTGCCATGGGTGAGCTATACTTATCCTGAGTTAGCGCATGTCGGATTACTTGAATGCGAAGCCCAAGCTCAATATCCTCATGACACGCTAGTCAGTCAATTTGAATATAAAAGAAATGACCGAGCTCAGGCTGAACGTGAGCTCTTAGGGAAAATCAAACTAATTACAACTAAAAAAGGTAAAGTATTGGGTGTGTCAGTCTTGGGGCTAAATTCTGGCGAATTGCTTGCGCCATGGATAGATCTAATCAATCGTGGCGAGAGTGTCAAAGCATTAACCAAAAACATTATCCCCTACCCAACTCTGAGCGACTTAAATAAGCAAGTGGTTGGCGAATATTATAAACCGCTACTTTTTTCGGCAAAAGTAAAATTTATTGTTAAAATTCTAAAATTTTTCTGGTAAGCAAGCACATGCTCGAACAAAAATATCGTCACCATTACCAAAAAATATTTATTACTCCGATATTAAAAGTAGGTTGTAAACTTTCTCCAACCGCAATTACCGTACTATCTGGTGTAGTTGGATTACTGGTTATTCCGGCAGTGTATTTTCATTATCCGTGGCTGGCAATATTTATACTGGCTTTTTCTGGCTATCTGGATACCCTGGATGGGTCTGTCGCGCGAGCCTGTGATAGATCGAGCCAATTAGGTGGCGCCCTGGATATTGTAATGGATCGAATCGTCGAAAGTGCCGTAATTTTTGCACTTTATTTGGTTGATCCAAGCCGTGGAATCGCTTGCTTTTTGATGCTATTTGCCAATCTAATCTGCATTACCAGTTTTCTCGTGGTTGGGATCTTCGTCGAGCAAAACAGCAATAAAAGCTTTTTCTATCATAATGGTTTGATTGAAAGAGCTGAAGCGTTTATTTTTTATGCATTGATGATTGTACTTCCTGGTTTATTTACGCCACTGGCTTATGCTTATATTGTTTTAGTTTTATTAAGTGCGTTCTTACATCTGCGTTTTTTTCATTTTTGGCAGAAGGATAATGCCTAATGGGAATAATTTCAGCCTCACTCTGCTTTTTATTGATTGCTTACTATAGCCTTAGAAACTCTAATCAAGTAAAGTCACAAGATGAATATTTGTTAGCTGGGCGGCATACTAAGCTCTTGCCTCTGATAGCAACACTGGTAATGACTGAATTTAATACCGGAACTTTAATTTCTTTCTCATCTTTGGGGTATTTAGCTGGCTATTGGGCATTAGCAATGCCGTTTATTTTCCTAATTGGACTACTTTTTTATACTTTAACCGTAGCTAAGAAATGGAAGCAATTCAATGGGGTATCCGTAGCACATTTTTTTGCTACTCGCTATGGACGAAAATTAGAATTATTGGTTGCGGGAGTGTTATTTCTAGCGATGCTTGGCTTTAGTGCTGCTTATATCAAGTCACTAACTTTGCTAATGCTGCCACTAATTCCGATCAATTCTTTAGTCTTAAGTGCCGCGCTAGTAATAGTTATTTTATTGCTAACCCTGCGTGGAGGATTAAGCTCTATTATTGCACTAGATGTCTTATCTTTTATTTTTGTTATAATTTTCTTTCCGCTTTTGGTATATTTTAGTTATCACCTTCCACAGAGTAATCAGATTCCAGCATTTAATTTAGCGCAAATGCAAGCATTACTGCCACCTAAATTTATCATTTCATTAATAATTTTAACCATGTTTAGCTATATTATTGCTCCTTGGTATGGGCAAAAAATCGTCGCTGCCAAAACTCAGCAAACCGCCTATTTCGCAGCCGCAATTGCCGCAATAATAATATTTTTACTCTATGGTTTAGCAATTTTGGCGACTGTCATTCTGCGTAGCAAGGGCGTAAAATTAACAGATATTCAATTGGGATTACCCTATTTGATTCGCAATGCACTACCGCACGCTCTGCAAGGAGTGGCATATGTTGTGCTATTTTTTGTTGCAGCAAGTACTTTAGCCGGCGTATGGAATGCCATGGTAACTTTAATCGTGGGAAGTATTTTTAAGTCAAACTCAGGTAAAGTTAATTCCAATATTTTATGGGTACTAATCTGTGCAATCATTGCATATATTATTGCCAATAGCTTAATTGATAATATTTTAAGTAAAATGATTTTGTTCAATATTCCTATCGTTGCATTTTGTTTTGCATTACTTGCCGGGTTTTATTGGTCAAAGGCAAACAGCCAAGGTGCTTATGTTAGTATTTTAGCTGGTATAATTTGGGGTGTGTTTTGTTATTTTTATGTTGGTGAAGCAGGTAATTACACTTGGTATTGGGCTATTTATGGTATCCCGCTAATCTTTATCAGTGGAATAAGCGCATCACTTTTTGGTGCTAAAAAATCTTAGTTCTTTAATCATTCTCTTTAAGAAAGAATATTTATGAATAAAAAAATTATCTTTATTGGCTTTATCGCAGGATTTATCTCAACCATAGTATTTCACCAAGGCGTCTTGGAGATTTTATTTCAATTCGGGATTATCCCTAAAGCACCATATGCAATGACTCCAACCAAACCTTTTGCCATTCCAGCCTTCATTTCACTGGCTTTTTGGGGTGGAATATGGGGGATTATCCCAGCGGTGATATTCAAACATAATTCGGTTAAATTTGCTTATTGGTTGAAATTATTTATTTTTGGCGGAGTTTTTCCTCCGCTATGCGCCGCATTGATTGTTTTCCCATTAAAAGAAATTGCCATGAATTATACTCCGCCAACTATATTTCTCATGTTTATGATTAATGCAATCTGGGGCATTGGGACAGGAGTAGTAATTCAAGTATTCCGAAGATTTTCCAGATTTTAATGGCGATTAGCTATTTCATCAGCTATCATCTCTGCTTGTTTCAAAACGATTTCTGTTGCTAATAATTGCATATCAGGCGGGTAAGCATATTTTCTTAAAATACGTTTAACCGCCACTTACTTTACTGGGCAAGCAGTTATGCTTCTTCTTTAATTTGCGCTTTTAGTGCCGTAAAGCGCTCCACAAATTAAACCACCAGCTTAATAAATGATGGTGGTAATCGACTTCGCGGCAAAGCTTAGTTCAGCTACTTGCTGCGTTGCAACATCTTTCAACACGCAAGAAATCGCCTTGTGCTGTTGATTAAGCACAACTAGTACGACTTGATTATCTGGAGTAATAAAAGCCGTGCTTTCCAGCTGCGAAGTAAACGAGCTATGCGCAATCCGCCGCGACCCCGCCGGAACAAACTTGCTAAAGTGACCGATAAAATAGTACGAAGGTTGTAAGCGAATGCTTTGCTGCGTTGCATCACAAATAATCGGAGCACTACAATAATTACCCACATGATTCGGTCCACCATTTTGATCTAGTAACAAGTTCCAGTCGATATAGCTTGAAAGTCCGTTGTTAAAATTACCAATCAAATCGTGGGCATATTTCTCACCAAATTCCCACGGTGATTGACTAACTGTCACGCTTTCATTGCCACCGCTATTGGTTGGTGCACCCAATGATAATTCAACGCATCCTTCGGTAAACATCAGCTCTTTATCCGGGAAAAACTCGCGACATAGCCGTAAATTTTCAAAATGATCACCAGAATACCAATGTACGCCAATTCCATGTACCAGCGGATAAAGGGTTGGATCAGCCAAAATTTCCCGCGATCGTTCAAAAGCCCGCTCTTTATTATGATCCCAAATCACGATTTTAGAGGCAGTTAAACCTGCTGCGACCAACGCTGGCGCAAGGTAGTCACGAATAAAAATTTGCTCTTCCTGTGCAGTATAAATACACGACTCCCACCGCTGTACGGCCTTAGGTTCGTTTTGTATCGTCAGGTACTCAATCTCAAGTCCTTCTGCCTGATAAGCTTGCAGGTACTTAAGCAGATAATTCGCATAGTTGGCATAATGCTCAACTAAAAGTTTGCCACCATACAACAGATGTTGGTTATCTTTCATCCACGCCGGTGGGCTCCATGGAGATGCCATCAGCTGAAGTTTACCACCAGCAGCTGCAACGCACTCATGGATAAATGGCAGTAAATATTGCTGATCGCGCGCGATCGAAAAGCTCGCCAGAGAATGATCATTTTCGTCCACATAGCTGTAGTTACCTAAAGAGAAGTCACAACTCGCAATATGCGTGCGCCCCAAATTGTAGCGCAATCCGTTCGTACCAAAATAAGCCTCGCGAATGCGACTACGATTGCTCTCGTCCATACTAAAATAATTTAACGCCGAAGATTCGGTAAATGCTCCGCCAAATCCCTTAATTTCCTGATAACAAATATCTGGATAGAGCATCAATAAATTCATTTCAAGTTGACGCTCATCGGCATTAAAGCTCACTTCATCCAAAAGTTTAAATTGCTCAATTGAATTTTGTTGAGATTGAATAATTTTTAACTTCTTAGCCATTCGCTACTTCCTCTCTTAATTCACGCGGTCCTTTGAGACGCATGGTCAAAGTTAATCCAAAAGCCAACAAATAGCAAGCAGCAACGGTTGGGATTACCCACATAGCATGCCCGGCATCAATAATGTAGCCATAAATATTCGAAAAGATAAATTGTGGCAAAGCAATAAACAGATTTAACAAGCCCATATACTCACCTAATTTGGATTTCGGTACCACCATCGACAGAATCGTATACATGCACACATTGCCACCGATAAAGAAAATCCCACTTGCAAAGGTCCAAGAATAGAGCAGCCACGCTGAAACACCTTCACGCAAGAATAGCAAAAGATACAGATTAGTTAACCCAAGCCCTAGCGCCGAAAAAGTAAAAATATGTTTACGGTTAAAGACGTCAATTAATTTGAAAGCGGTAAAACCAAACACCAAACTAGCGGCAGAATTAATAAAGCCAAATTTACCCACCACATGCACATCAAAATGTAGCACTTTGACAAATAATGAGGTCGCCATTTGATTGGTACCGGTGCTCGCTGCAAAGAACAGAAAGGTAATACCAAATAATTTGAGTGCTTCAGGATTAGCTAAAAAATCCAATGACAACCGAAATGCCTCACTGCTAATATAGTTTTCTGGTCGCTCCTTAACAATCAAGGGAAGCACTAAAATGGTTGACAAGATCATCAAGGCTCCCATCGCAAAGAAGGTATATTCGGGGTGCTGCACATCCCACATAAATCCAGCCAACGCCCCCATAAATAAGCCACCCAAGGTTGCCGTAGTCCGCGCTAAGGTATTCGCGTAGCCAACTTGATCGGCATCAACCACCTCCATAACCATGGTATAATAAGCACACTGCGCGACATTTACCAAGGTACAGGTAATTCCACTCATGACTAAGAACATGGTAAAACTAGTCGCCAACGGCCACGCCGCAATGCTTAGCCCAGCAGCGACCATCCCAAATACTATCCAAGGTGAACGTTTCCCCCATTTGTGTTTAGTCTTATCACTCAATATACCAACAATTACTTGGGTAAATACTCCAACTATCGCAGCTAACGAGTAAATTTTAGCAATATCGGCAGCAGAATTAGTAAACATATAGCCAAAAAATGCCATAACATTACCCAAGGATCCCCACATAATCCCAATTCCAATATCCGGAATTGCGATTAATAAAGGATTCCAGCGTCTAATATTGTACTTCATAGCTTAACCTCAGCTATCAAAGTTTGCTCCGCTAATTGGTACTGGGCAATCATCTGGGCATAATATTTACCACTCAATTTAAGTGTCCGCTCCATGGTGGTATAGTTCACCCGCGTAATCCCGAAACGCTTAGTATAACCCAATGTCCATTCGTAGTTATCCAGTAATGACCAGACAAAATACCCGCGTAGATTTACTCCCTCTGCCTGAGCTTGTGCCAATGCCGCTAAATGAGTGCGTAAATATTCGACGCGACTTAGATCATTAATCTCGCCAGTGCTTTCTTCTTTGTCGGCAGCCGCCATTCCATTTTCGGTAATATAAAGCGGGATATCACCATATTCTTCTTGGGTAAACTTTAGTGCATAATAAATTGCTTTGGGCGTAATCGGCCAGCCCATATCGGTACGTGGATAGTCAGAGCTAAACTTCAGATACTCATAGCCGGGATTAATTAATTTTTTACCGTGCAGTTCAACTTGACTGGTTACGTTAGCACGTACTGGGATCCCGGTGTAATAGTTGTAACCAATAAAATCACATGGCGAGGCGATAATCTTCATCTCTTCTGGAGTAAATTCAGGTGCATCCGCGCCGAGCAGCTCAAGGTACGCAGTAGAGTATTTACCATCCAAGGTCGGCAATAAAATGGCGGCATTGGCGTCACGCCAAGCTTGTTTCGCTGCGGCAATATTTTCTGGCGTATCGATAATGGGCCAAAAGGTATCTAGATTTTCAACTAAGCCAATCCGCGCCGTTTGCTTAGTCGCGCTACGAATTGCCTGAACCGCTAAGCCATGACCTAACAATGCATTATGAATGGTCTGGTTGACATCTTTCTCCGGCAATCGCCCACCAGGCGCGTGGTAGTCTTCTCGGTGAGCTAGTGTAGTAAAGCAACGAATTTCATTAATCGTAAACCAATTGCTCACCCGGTCCGAATAGCGCTCACTGACTAAGTACGCATAATCCGCAAAACGAGCCGCAACTTCTTTGCTCAACCAGCCGCGATATTTATCTTGCAACGCTTGCGGTAAATCCCAATGAAATAAAGTCACCCACGGCACAAGATTATTTTCCAATAATTCATCAATTAAGCGATCATAAAAAGCTAAGCCCTGTGGATTAATTTTGCCTTCTCCACTCGGTAAAATCCGCGGCCATGCCAAAGAAAAACGGTACGCATCTAGACCAATCTCTTTCATTAAGGCAATATCCTGTGGATATAAATTATAATGGTCACAAGCACGTCGCCCATCATCATTATTTAAGACTTTACCCGGCTGTAGCGCAAACTCATCCCAAACACAACGTCCACGTCCATCCAACTCAGTGGCGCCTTCAATTTGATAACTAGCAGTGGCAGCTCCCCATACAAACGGTGATGCAAATTTCCCATTCAGACTCATAGCAATCTCACTTTTAAAATTAATAATTTACAGTTAAACGTTTAACCTTGCTATAATAGCATAAATTGTTCCTAAATTAGGTGCAAAATACATTAAATTTGTTTAACCTAGCAGAATATCGTACTAAAAAATGAATAAAAAAAATAAGCCACTAACGATTAAAGACATTGCCAATCATCTGGGAGTCTCAATTGCAACCGTTTCTTACGCCCTAAATGGCAAGAAAAAAGTTAGTGTAGAAACACGCAACAAAATCCTGCAATTAGTAGCTGAAGTTGGCTATGAATTAAATGGTGCAGCGCGCGATTTAAAGCGCCAAACAAGCAATTTAATCGCGATTTGTCTGGAAAGTTTGAATGGACCATTTTTCAGTGAGCTAATTTCTGGAATCGAACAAGCCGCAACTGAAGCCAATTATCAATTTATTATTGCGACCACTTACGGTAGTCCGACTTCTAGTGCATACAAAATTTTGAATGAACGCCGCGTTGACGGTGCCATTGTGCTGGCGCCAAATCTTGAAAATGACTTTTTATTGATGCTGGCAGACAAAGGACTGCCCTTGGTTGTACTAGATCGCCATCTCGAACATCCACGCATCAATAGTATTTTACTCAACAATTCGACAGGAATTGAAGAAGCAATTGAGCTTCTGGTCGCACAAAATGTAGTTAAAATTGGTTATATCAGTGGAATAGCAACTCATTACGATAGCCAACAACGCAGCTTAGCTTTCCACCAAGCATTGCTCCGCTATGGACTAACCACTCAGCCAGAATGGGTGTTTGCAGGAAACTTCCGCCAAGACTCTGGTATATTAGCCGGCAAACAATTACTCTTGAATCCAGACAACCTACCTCAAGCTATGATCTGTGCCAACGATGAAATGGCCATTGGCTTACAAGCATTTTTACAACAGAAGCATTATAAAATTCCCGAACAAATTTCAATTATTGGCTTTGATGATATTTTAATTGCGCGCCACCTTCAGCCAGCACTATCAACGATTTCACACCCCAAATTTGAATTGGGTTATCTTGCCATCATGTATTTGCTTAAACTATTTAATCATGAACCAGCGGAAGTGCTGCAAATTGAAACTCATTTTATTCAACGCCAGAGCTCAGTTTAGCAACTTTCTCTGGCCATCTTGTTATAATACTAAATCCCCAGAATGAACATTTGAAAACAATTGATCTAAGTTTCGTTCTTTTATAGTTCTAGGAGAAGATGATTGCTAGGGTGTTCATGTGGTTAGTTGCCCATAATTATGTTAGTCAATTATTGGTCAGTGAATTATCACGACTTGGACGCAGTGCTGGACAAATCATCCAGCTGATAGATGAGCTATTAAAATTATTTTCTGCATCACAAGTGTTTTATGAGTTTGTCACGCTACTAAATTTTTTGCCAAAAAGCTTGGTACTTTTGCCGCGCTCAATTTATTAATCTGCGCAAAAACACCTGACTCCAAAGATGCTACTCCATAGTCGCTACACAATTTTTTAGAAACATGTAGAATTAATTTGGCAGCAACTTCCGCATCAGCTTCGGCACGATGGGCACGACTCTTAAAATTAATTCCAAGCGAGGAGGAAACATCCATCAATTTGTAACTACGAAGTCCTGGGTAGATTCTCCGCGCAAGTTTTAACGAACACACCAGACTCTCATTACGTGGAATTAATCCCAGCCTAAGGCTTTCTGCAACTAGAAATTTATTATCAAAGCTCGCATTATGCGCCGCCAAAATATCGTTACCAATAAAGTCCAATAACTCCGGAATAACATCATCCGCGGGAGGTGCAGAGTTAACCATACTCTGCGTAATTCCGGTTAATTCAGTAATAAAACGCGGAATACGGATTTTACAATTTACTAAACTCACATAACGATCAACAATTTCATTACCTACAATGCGAATGGCCGCAACTTCAGTAATGCGATCACCATAATCAGGACTCAAACCGCTAGTTTCAAAATCTAGCATAATAATTGGTTTATTTATCATCTAACACTTTCTGAATTAATATTTTTAACTAATCCAGATACTAAACTGCTCGCTCATAATCCGTGGCAAAATTGTATCATAACCGCAAAAAATTGCTTTATCAATTAGCTCTTCCACATTTACCGCTCCAAACTTGCGTAAGAGCTGTTGATGAATGGTATTGCGGACAGTGCTAACTGCAATATCTTTATGTAAAATTGCATTGAGATGTAAGGTTACTACTTTAGGCTTGACGTACATGATCAGCAAAAACAAAATTAACTCTTCAATCATAGTTAGCTCAATTTTTTGCCGAATAGACACCTCAGACGCATCAGGCGCGTACTGAACAATATGACTATTGATATAGGGTTTAAAATGCCCAAGCGAATAGATAGGAAAGAAATCAACGCGTACGCCTACGCCAACATTGCTTGTTGGATCAACTATTGGTGTTTTCTGTTTTAGAAATAATTGAATCTCACCCTGATGATTTTGCAAGCTGATATATTGTTGCATTTTGAGCGTTGTCAGACATTCATTATCTTCTGCAACACAGCTAGGAGCAATTTGGCGAATCGGAGGTAAATCAACATAGCTTGCTGTGCGGTAATCAGCACCATCGAGACCATAGTCCTCCCGGATGGCGGGAGATAAATAAACAAAGAGCGACTCAGGATTAACAACTATCGTTTTTTGCTCCGGCAGAATCACCATATCCAGAGCCATCACATAACGCTCTAAATAATCGTGCACGAATAGTCTTTCAGATTTAACGCGATTAAATCAGCACGACACCCTGCTGCAATCTTACCTAGCTGTTGATCCAGCCCCATTAAACGCGCCGGCGTTAAGGTTGCCATCGTAAGCGTTTGCTCCAAACTAAGCCCGCATTCATCAACACATCTCTCTACTGCTTCATTCATGGTTAAATAAGCTCCGCCGAGCGTACCAGCATCATCAACACAACGCCCTTCACGGACATAAAGATGTTTACCCGCAAAATCAAACTCGGTCATATTAGTACCAGTCGGCGTAACCGCATCTGTTACCAGATAAGTTGTCGTTGGTTTTAATTGCGCCAATAAACGCACATTGGCTTTATCAACATGCAATAAATCAACAATCAAACCTAAATATGGAGCATTTGCCAATACCGCTCCAATTACCCCAGGATTACGTCCAGTCATTCCACTCATAGCGTTAAACATATGCGTTACGGTTGCTGCACCATGGTTAAACGCAGCCTCGGCTTGTGCATATGTTGCATTAGTGTGTCCAAGCGATACAATCACGCCATGCTTTACCAAATACTCAATCTGCGCAGTAGTAAAATTTTCTGGCGCAAGCGTCATTTTAATCGGGAAAAATTTAGTGTATGGAACAATTGCCGCCAATAAATCATCAGTCGGCTTAATAATAAACTCTAAGGGATGAATTCCGCGCTTCTCAACTGATAAAAATGGACCTTCCAGATGTAGACCAATCACACCACGGGTATTACCGTATAATTTGAACCATTGTTTAGTCACTTCCAAAGCCTGCATCACATCTGCAACTGCCGAGGTAATCAAAGTTGGCAAATAGCTGGTTGTACCATAACGTAAATTAGTTTGATGCATCGTTTCCAGTGTCTCTAAGGTAATTGAATCATTGAATAACACGCCACCACAACCGTTTAATTGTAAATCAATTAAACCAGCACTGATTACGCTATCAGCAAAGTCTTCAATCTGACTTGCATCATAAACCTTATTTTTATCTACAACGTCAATAATAGTACTACCATCAATCAAAACAGCCTTATCCGTAAGTAGACTCACCCCATCAAAAACATATTTGGCGCTAACCACCCGCATATTTTGTTCCATAAGCTAAGCCTTTAATTGGAAATTTATTTTAATCCTATATTGTACCCTATTGTATACTAATCAAGACTTGAAATACACCATATACTCATCGTCTTTGAATCTTGTACTTTGTCGTATTTCAAAAAAGACTCGTCATGTACTTCTAAGTACATCCCTAACACGAGTGTTCGTGTTTTTTATCAATACTTTGAGTATAAAATCGTGCTTGTTTTTGTAGATTTTATATAAAAATCATGTTATACTACCAACTACAATAACTCAAAAAGAATTATCATGTTAGCCAAAATTAAAGAGCATCACCGCAATTACTTTCAACAACTTCGTAAGATGGATTTGTTAGATTTCAATAAATTTATATTCACCCATTTAATTTTGCACTTATTTAAAACTGAAAATATTTTACCGTTTATTATTGCAACATGCTCAATCGGCTTTAGTATCATTTTACAAGAGTCCCGCTTTATTTTTATTCCCCAAACCAGCGTAGCAGCTTTTGCCTCATTTTTTATATTTACCATCATTGTCTCGATCATTACCCTCGTAATTTATCCAGTCTTAATTATCTTCTTGGTAAATTTCTTTACTAGTTACCTTAAAAATGACTCCAATTTCAAATTCTGGCTAAAGTTTAGTCTGCTGCTCATTAGCTTCACTTTTGGAGCTTTTACTTTTATTACACAAAATATTGCATTTAACTTTAAAATCCAGTTAATCTTAATCTGGCTGGGGATTTATTATTCACTAGTAAGTCTGTACCTCACACATCTTAAACATCAAACCTTAACAAAACTCTCTAAAGGTCGGATTATTTTCATTTTAGTGGTTGCAATAACGATGAGTCGTCCACTTGTACTGATTTTTTTACATACTACTGAAGCATTAAATTTCACCAATATCAACCCACAGGTTTATCTAGATGCGCATAATTGCAGCCTATTGCGTAATTTAGATGGTAAAAATTCGGTGGACCCTAACAATAGTACGTTTAATAATACAGATTATTTTCAAATACTACCTAATAATCAGGGCTGTTATGTCTATGGAAATAATATTCGTTATAGCTTTGCTTATGATTTTGTGCTACTAGTTAAAACCAATATTCGCCCACTAGTTGGAAAAAAAGGAATTCAATATAATGAATATGTGCGTCTGAGTTGTTATGCAGGAAATTGCTATAGTGAAACGAATATTTTCTTTAAAGACAAAATAGACATTTACGCAGATTTTATTAAAAATGGTGCTAAGCTTGATCGACCACTATAATCTCGTTCATAAGCAATTGCAAGTGCGCTCATTAGTATCAAACGAGGATTAAGTTCAAGACTAAAAAACTAAGGGATACTTACTTGCCATTTATGAGCACCTCTAGATTAAAGAATCACTTTGAATAACATTTGCCAGATATGACAATATTTCTAAAGATACCCCATGAAATTGTGGTTTAGAGCTGGCACAACAATCCGCGATTACATTTACTTTATAACCACGATCATGAGCATCTCTGGTGCATGATTGAATCGCAACTTCGGTAGAAACACCGCTAATGTATAACTCTTCAATACCATTCACGCGCAGCACGTGGTCTAAATTTGTTGCATGAAATGGATTCACGGCATTCTTGCAAATAATTAGTTCACCAGCTTGATAATTTAGCTCTGCCAAAATCTCAGTTCCCCATGTTCCACGTTGAAGCTTTTGAAACTCTTTTGCCCGAGTAAAAACAGGTGAGTTACTACTTGCTTCCGAGTAGTTTTTATCAAAGCCGACAATAATCCACACTATTAACCAAGAGTTTTTACGCGCATGTTCAAGTAAGCGGTTGAGTTTGGCTACTGCCTGATTTGCTTCTAGCATTGGAAAACAGCCAAATATACCATCTTTATGGCAAATTTCATTAATATAATCGACTAAAATTAATGCTTTCTTCATGATTTACCTCTTGAATTAATTCTTAATATTAGCATTTATATCTTGCATAAAGCGCCCATCGATCAATCCGGCAAGATATTGAAGTTGAATTTCTGCCATTAGATAGTTATAGCGCGCTTGCTGATAAGTTTGAAAAGTTTGGTAATAGTTCTTCTGAGAACTAACCAGGTCAACACTATTGCGAATTCCAACTTGATAACCTAGTTTATCGGATGCCAGTTTGGTCTTAGCCGAAAGCAGTGCAGCTTTTTGGGCTTTAACAATACTTACCCCATTTTGGACATTCCAATAAGCATTACGAATATTTTGATCGGTTTGGCGCCTAACATAAACATATTGCTGCTGAGAAGACTCAAAAACATCAATTGCTTGCCTAGTTTGCGCATTAACCGTGCCACCTGATGAAATAGGAATACTAACCTGTAAGCCAACTGATCCGGTACTATAATTAGAGAGTACACTACCCGGGATATTAAACATTTGCATCTGAGCTGGCGTTGCATTAGTTGCATCCAGCCCGGCAGTATCTTGATATTGATATTGTGCATTAAGCAAAACGATCGGAAAATGTCCAGAACGCGACATTAAAATATCCTGCTTCGCCATATCTATCTGTTTTCCTGCTATTTTATTATTAACATTACCACTCTCAGCCATTGACGACCATGACCCATCACTACTTGGACTTGGCAAAGTAAGTTTCAGCTCATCCTGAATCGGCTGAATCTGCTCTGGATCAACCCCAGTCAAATTGCGGAAAATATTCTTTTTGAAGATCAGGTTATTAGTATCTTGAATCTCTTGAGCAGCAGCAGAGTCATAGCCAGCCATGGCATCATTTACATCAGCAATCGTAACTGAACCAACTTTAAATGCTGCCTCAGCCTGAGTCATTTGCTGTTTAAGAGCCTCTTTAGTCATACGGGTTGCTAGCAGGGTATCTTCTGCGTACAAAACATCAAAGTAAGCTTGCGCCACATTAACCATTAGTTGTTGTTGTGCATTGAGTAACTGCAGATCCGAAAGTTGCGTAGCAAATTTACCTTTGGTATAGGCTGAGAATTTACTAAAGTCAAAAACGACCTGATTCAGCGACGCACTATAAATTGGCTGGTGATAATAGGCTTGCACACCACCTTGATTAAAATAATTTTCAGCAATCGATCCAGTCGCAGTAATTTGAGGTAATAAGGCAGCACGCGCAATATTTTGCTGTTCTTGCCCTGCTTGATTGAGTGCAATAGCGCTCAAATAATCAGCATTATAAACAAGCGCCTTTTGATATGTTCCAAACAGGTCAATGGCTTGCACTTGGAAAAACATAATTACAAGACTGAAAATTAATAAGAGTTGTTTCTTCATAGTCGATTATTATACCTTGTTTTGCACCTACTTTTGGCTGATAAATCCAATGTTTAGCGTAAGATTACCAACGATGACTAATCATTAGAGAAACCCCGACTAAAAAAGTCGGGGCATATCGGTCGCAAAAGAGCGACCTACCGTGGTACAAGCCACATTCTTATGAGCGGGTCATCGCATTAAAAAAGTCACCATTAGTTTTGGTTTCGCGGATTTTCTCCAACACGAAACCACTGGCTTCAATTGATTGTTTTTCTGCTAAATATTTACGCAATACCCACATTTTTTGTAACTGGTCTTTGCTTAACAATAATTCTTCACGACGGGTGCCCGAATTAAGAATATCAATAGCAGGATAAATACGGCGCTGCGCAATATCACGGTCTAGGTGTAATTCCATATTACCAGTACCTTTAAATTCCTCATAAATCACATCATCCATCCGTGATCCGGTTTCAACTAATGCTGTTGCAATAATTGTCAGCGATCCGCCCTCTTCAATATTCCGCGCAGCACCAAAAAAACGTTTTGGGCGATGCAATGCATTAGCATCCAAACCACCAGTCAAGATTTTACCAGAAGCAGGTGCAACCGTATTATAAGCACGTGCTAAACGAGTAATTGAATCCAAAAGAATAACTACATCTTTTTTGCTCTCAACCAAACGCTTAGCTTTTTCCATTACCATTTCAGCAACTTGCACATGACGCGCAGCTGGTTCATCAAAGGTAGAAGCAACAACTTCGCCCTTAACCGAACGATGCATCTCAGTTACTTCCTCTGGACGTTCATCAATCAATAAAACAATCAATTCAACTTCAGGATGATTGGCGGTGATCGAATGCGCAATGTGTTGCAACATAACTGTTTTACCAGTTTTGGGAGGTGCAACCAATAAACCACGCTGCCCTTTACCAATCGGCGCAAATAAATCAATAATTCGTCCAGTATAATTTTCTTCACCTTTAATATCACGCTCTAAGTGAATTTGTTGCTCTGGAAATAATGGAGTTAAATTTTCAAATAAAATTTTGTGTTTATTCGCTTCAGGTGCATTACCGTTAACTTTATCTACGCGCACTAGAGCAAAATATTTCTCGCCTTCTTTCGGCATTCTGATTTCGCCGTCAATAGTATCACCAGTTTGTAAATTAAAGCGGCGAATCTGGCTTGGACTAATATAAATGTCATCATGGCTAGCTAAATAAGAAGTATCCGGCGAACGTAAAAAACCAAAGCCATCGGGTAAAACTTCAAGAACACCACCACCAGAAATGTTCTCACCTTGCTCGGCAACTTTGCGCAAAATAGCAAAGATTAAATCATGTTTACGTAAACGGCTCGCGTTTTCAATATTATACCCAGCTGCCATCTCCAATAACTGAGCAACATGGATATCTTTAATTTCAGATAAATGCATAAATACACCAAAAAAGTTTAAATTATAATTATACGGCTGGATTCACTTTGTGTATTAGGTTTCAGCTTTCAGGCTTTATCTATACCACGATATTGCGATGATGCTATTGATTTGATTTTAGATTTAAAAGTGAACTTGACAGTCTAAGAGTGTTTGAAAAGTGGACAATAAAAAATGGTCACCTGTCACAGGTAACCATTGTAATCTACTTTAGATGTTGCTGTCAATAAAAGCTGCTAATTGACCTTTTGGCAGTGCTCCAACTTTAGTTTCGGCTAACTCACCATTTTTAAACAAAAGCAGAGTTGGAATTCCGCGCACACCATAAGTAGCAGCTGAAACGCTGTTTTCATCAACATTCACTTTAACTATTTTCAAGCGTCCTGCATATTCTTGCGACAAATCATCTAAAATCGGCGCAATCATACGACATGGCCCGCACCATTCGGCCCAAAAATCAACTAATACCGGGGTTTCAGCTTTAAGAACATCAGCTTCAAACGAAGCATCTGTAGTATGAACAACATTACTCATTGTTAGATTAACCTTTAAAAAATGTCGTCGTTATTATAGCATAAATTTTTAACAGTTTTAATTTTTGTTTCACCAAGCCCAGCCAAAATTTTTAGGCTTACGTGAGCAATTGCAAAATCAAATATTGAATTACAAATGTTTAAAGTTGTTATAATAACAAGTATTAGAGATATTTGAACATCTTTTAGCGTTTATTTCTACAATAAAAGTGTTAATTTCTTAAAATTTACATATCTATAGCAACAGTGATTATGAGGGTTAATAAATGAAATTAAATATTAAGCGTGATGAAACCGGACAAAAATATATTGAAGTAGATGTAAGTGGTTACGATTTAATTAATAATCCAGTTCTAAATAAAGGGCGCTCATTTACTGCAGAAGAGCGGATAGCCTTTCGACTACGCGGAATTGTACCTCCGGCATATTTGCCACCATCAGAAATTGTTGATAAAAATTATCAAATTGTTGTGAATAGCCCCAGCGATTTGGAGCGTCATATTTATTTACGCAATTTACAAGATCGTAATGAAACCTTGTTTTATGCTTTATTAGATAAATATACCGAACAAATCATGCCTTTGGTTTACACCCCTACGGTTGGATTAGCCTGCCAAAAATTTGGGCAAATTTATCGTCGTGCTCGTGGCGTGTTCATTAGCTACCCAAATCGCGATTATATTGATGAAATTTTAGATCATATCCATTTTGATGATACTGAAGTAATCGTTGTTTCTGATGGTGAACGTATTTTAGGTCTTGGTGATCAAGGTGCCGGTGGAATGGGGATTCCAATTGGTAAATTATCACTATACACAGGCTGCGCTGGGATTGCACCTAATAAAACTTTGCCAATAATTTTAGATGTTGGTACTGACAATCAGGAATTACTAGATGATCCATTGTATTTGGGATGGCGCCATAAACGTGTCCGTGGTCAAGAATATGATGATTTTGTTGATAAATTTGTACAAGCAATTAAGCGTCGTTTCCCAGATGTATTGTTACAATGGGAAGATTTTGCACAAAACAATGCATTAAAATTACTCAATCGTTACAAAGATCAACTCTGTACCTTCAATGATGATATTCAGGGTACTGCTTCAATTGTAGTTGGCGCACTATTATCAGCAATTAATGCTTCAGGCATACCGTTGGAGCAGCAAAAAATTACCGTTGTTGGTGCTGGCTCTGCTGGCGTTGGGATTAGCAATCTAATCGTTGATGCAATGGTTGATGCTGGTTTGTCACGTGAGGCAGCCTATGCTAATATTTTCCTGGTGGATCGCTTTGGCTTAATTACTGACAAGGTAAGTAGTCTTGACTTTCAAAAACCATTTGTTAAGCAATTAGAAAATTATCCAAATTGGCAATTTGCAGATAATAGCAATATTAACCTATTAGAAACAGTGCAAAACGTTAAAGCAACTATGTTAATCGGGGTTTGTGCCCAAGGTGGGATATTCACTCGCGATGTGATTGATGCATTGAGCCAAAATTGCCCACGCCCGATTGTATTTCCATTATCTAATCCGACTGAAAAAGCTGAAGCAAATCCACATGATGTGCTGGATTGGACTGATGGTAAAGCAATTGTTGGTACTGGTACTGCTTTTCCCTTATACGATACAGGTTCTGGTCTACGCCGGATTGATCAGGTTAATAATTCCTATATTTTCCCAGGAATTGGTTTAGGTGTTCGCGCAGTTAATGCACGAAGAATCACTGATAGAATGTTTCTAATCGCAGCTAAAGCGCTGGCAGAAACTTCTCCCTCAAAAAATGATCCACAAGCCAATTTACTACCACCATTGAAAGAAGTACGTGCGGTTTCTCGCCATATTGCGCAAGCAGTTGCAAAAGAAGCCGTCGCAGCTAAGTTGACCAATTATGATTCTTTAGATGAGAAAACCATTAGCAACTTGATTGATGAATATATGTGGGCCCCAGTATATTTACCATATCGTAAAAAAATATGACTATATACTCACAAGTATTTGATTCTTGAACGCGAAGGATTGATAAAAAAGACGACGCAGTGTAGCTAGAACTACATAAGGAGTCTTTTTTGAAATCCGACAAAGTCTAAAATTCAAAGACAATAAGTATATTACTCTAATAAAAAAGAGATGTACGGATTAGTCCATCTCTTTTTTATTGTATAATTTGTTATTCGCTAAATTATCGCTTGTTTTCGGAGCAATAATCAATGATAAAAAGAAGAAGGCTAGTATTAGAGTAATGATCATCGTTCAAAAATGGAAACTTCGCCCCAATCAATTCTCGGCTAATAATGGCAAGTGGATCCCGTATTTTTCTAGGAAGGAGGCATCTTCAAATATAGGACCACTGAAAATAAGTCCATGTCCACTACCGTGTAGAATCATATTTTTAATACCTTTTTTATTGTATTTCTCCTCTAAATGTTTTCGAAGAAATTCTTCATTTATGCTGATTTGTTCAACAAAACCATCACAAACTAGACCATTTTCTTCGCATTTAAACCCCATTGCATTACTATCGGCATATTTACTTTTTATATTTACAATTCGATTATCTTCGTCAATATTTTCAAGATATTCTATACGATATTTTGAGCTATTTAACTCCATTACATCTACTACTTCTATAAATATTTTGTCTTTCATCTCCATTCAATCATCCTAAAAAATATTAATTATTCATTATATGGGTGTTATTACTGTAATTTCAATGTGTTATTGGTATGTTTAGATATTGCACCAAACCCAACGAACAAATAATCCTAGTCATTAATAAAGTACTTTAATATTAACAAAAAATCATTTACACAATTATTCTAACACCTTCAAGTAATTAATTATCAGTAATGTTGATTTGTTTATTTATTTTGTCTAACACAGGACTTGAAGTATTTTTATTCAATTCAGTTGTGTTATTTGGTTGAATTGGCGGTCTGCCACAAGATTGTAATGTCGGAGCTTGTGGCTTATCTGGAGCCACAGGAGGGGTTCCTGGAGATTTAGACAATATATTCAGCATATTGTTGTGTCTATAATTATACTCAGGTGCTAGATCGCTCATCACGTAAGCCTGAGCATAAGCCTCACATCCAATTTTTGGAACAGAAACGCCGTACCCATTTACTAAGCCACCATTCATACATAGATCATAAGCATACTTAACAAGTTGACTTTGTACTTTTTTCGCTGCTTTAAATTTACTTTGATAATCTGAATTTCTTATATTGTAAGCTTTTAGTTGGATTTGATAGTTTGAATTAGCACTAGTATATTCTGTTTGAGCTAAAGAAAATGCTTTACTCTGCTCGGTGTTGGAAGAATTACAATTGTTGTATGTGTATAATTGATTTTTGTAATTAATGACCTCTATTCTTTGATTCATACTCTCTACACTAGAAAAATACTGTAGCTGATAGCGCTCGCCATCTTTTTCAAGAGTTGGCGCATCAGGCTCCTCATTTGTACTTTTAAAAAGATTTTTAAACCCATGATTATTATATGAATATGTTGCCCCGTTTAAGCAATCAAGGATATGCTGGTAAATAAATTGATCGTACGTAAATTTATCAGTAAATATCGATTTTTCAATTTCCGCACAGTTATCCCCTGAGGTTAAAAATAGATCATTATTGTTTGTTGCAAATACCATTCCACTTATTAACACGAAAATTGCTGCAAATTTATATTTCATTATATGACCTCAGTTTTAAATAAGTTTTTGTTGAATGTTCTTAGTTGCTATAAAATATTTTATGAACAATCATGACCATTATTTTAGCATAGACTTTCTTGAAGTCACTCAACAAACAATTAACCACATGCGTCACAAGGTCTATAGCTGCGAAGCTAGTTGACTCACACTAATCCTATTGTAAACACTCAGCCCATACTAGATTAGTGTAAAACCCTGTGGGTTTATGAATCCTGAGTTCAAGAGCGAAATGCAAAGGAATCGATTAAACTATCGGTTGTATTTCGCGAGGCACTATGGCAAAAAGGTTAACATTAGAAAAACGTATCCGATTAGAAACTCTTTTAAAATTACCATTTAATGGTTTGATGGATAATTTAAGTATGGCAAAGAAACTACCCATGATAGCCAAGTTGCTGGAAATCAATCAGTCCACAATTCATAGAGAGGTAATTGACCGGGGCTTTGATTATGACAATTATGATGCAAATAAAGCTCACTGCCAGAGCTTAGAAAAGGTATCGAATGGTAATAAGCGCTACCGCTATAATGAAGAGCAGAAGCAATTGATTTTAGAAATGTACAAGGAATTTGCTACTAATAAATCATGGTCTCCGAATGCTTTAATGCTAAGATTCAAGAGTGAATTAGCCCCAAATATAAAGCTGCCCAGCGTAGAAATAATCTATCAGTGGATTTATTGTTACGCCCGGTGTTAAAATGCACCACCTCAGATGTAATTAATTGGAGCTCACCCGAAATAAAAGTGCACCACTTTGAAGTGTAATAAGATGATTGGTTGATTAACATTGAAAGACCAATCATGATTTCAAAAGGTGATTTTATTGTGATACATGATTTATATGCCAAAGGTAATTCTATTCGGGAAATTGCCAGACTAATGAAGTTAAACCGGCGAACTGTAAGCAGAAAGCTGCAAGAGTTGGAATGCCAACCGCCAGCAAAAAGAAATATTATTAAACCCTCAATTTTAGAGCCATATAAGCAATATATTCGGGACTTTATTGCCAAGAGCGATAAACGAATACCGTATTCAGTAATATTGGCAGATATTCAGGAGCAAGGTTATCAAGGTAGTCGTAGTATTTTGCAAGAGTTCCTAACTGCAGAATATAAGCAGTTAAAACAAGCCAGTAAAAATGAATCAGTAGTGCGTTTTGAAACTGCACCAGGCGAACAAATGCAAGTAGATTGGACGACTATTCGCTGGGGTAAAAATCCGATTTATGGGTTTGTGGCAATTCTGGGATATTCGCGGCAACTCTTTGTTTATTTTACGGATAACATGGAAGCACAAACCCTGGTTCAGTGCCATGAGAAAGCTTTCTTATTCTTTGGCGGAGTGCCTAAAACGATTCTCTACGACAACATGAAAACGATTGTAGATAAGCGGGACGCTTATGGTAAAGGCAAGCATAAATTTAATGCGCCAATGTTTGATCAGATGAAACGTCTAGGCTTTACCATCCGCTTATGCGCGCCCTATCGAGCTCAAACCAAGGGTAAAGTAGAGCGCTCTAATAGTTATATAAAAGGTAATTTTATCACCCAACCGTAGTCAAACTTCGGGATGTTGGCTTAGAAATTACGCCACAAACATTAAACCAATATATTTGCAGCTGGCTGACCCGGGCAAATAACCGGATTCATGAAACTACCAAATGTAAACCAACAGAACGATTTATTGAAGAGCAGGCTTATTTAATGCCTTATTTGGCTTTGTTAAAAGATAAGCAGATAATTTATAGCAAGACTATGCCGCTAGTTATGGTTCAAGCTACTAACCTTGCTGAATATGACCAACTATTAGACGGTGGAGAACTTGCATGATAAACGAAATTCAAAATAGTTGTGAGACTCTAAAACTTCAAGGTGTATTGCAAAGTTATCAAAGTATCGCTAATGAATGTGGAAAGCTTAATGCAGGTTATAGTGAGTATTTGGAACAACTACTAAAATATGAACTCCAACAACGTGAACTACGAGCTAGAGAAATAGTATTAAAAATGGCAGGCTTTCCGATATTAAAAACACTGGATAACTTTGATTTCAGCAGTTCCAATATAAACCAACTGCAAGTTCAGGAACTAGCTTCATTGAGCTTTATAACCAAGAATGAGAATGTTATTTTTATTGGTTCTCCTGGTACCGGTAAAACACATCTTGCAATTAGCTTAGGCTATCTGGCAACTCAGAAACGGATTAAAGCCAAGTTTATTACTGTAGCCGAATTAATGCTGCAAATGGAAGTGGCTAAATCACAGAACCGGGTGAGTAATTTTATAAGTAAAACCGTTAGTCACCCAAGTGTCTTGATATTGGATGAGTTTGGTTATGTAAAGCTAAATGAAGAACAAGCTAACTTTATGTTTTTGCTAGTAAATAAGCGTTATGAAACTGGTTCAATAATCATAACTTCAAACTTAACCTTTAGCCAATGGCAGGGAGTATTAAACAATGATGAGGCATTAACAGCAGCCATAATGGATAGACTAATCCACCATAGTCATATTAGACCTCTTTCATAACCATATGAAATGCTAAATTTGTTATACTCTCAACAGTTATTCTTATTGGATTTGGTTGA
>JAIEPY010000075.1 GCA_019748155.1 Burkholderiales bacterium
TTTGGATTGCGAGTTAATTTATTAGCAGGAATTTACAATTTTGAGATATGCAAATAGGTTATGAAAGAGGTCTATTGCAGTCAGTGCCGCAAGAGTAGCCGACGGTTTGGATATCCTAGTTTCATTAGTCAATATTGGCGCGCTATCAGCATTCTTTATGCTCCATTTAGCGGTGATTAAGGTTTATTTTATTCAGCATAAGTCTTCGCGGATCATACGACATCTGTTCGTGCCGGTTCTAGGCTGTCTGAGTATTGCCACCATAATTATTTTATCATCCGGCTTTTCACAGTTAATCGCGCTAGCATGGCTGGCATTTGGGATTACGTGGAGTTTTTATCAACGTGTTTTAAGGAATTAAAATGGAAGCAAATATAAAGTGGATTAAGGAATATGGCTTTTTGGCTAAAAGTACTTCAGGTCATGCGCTGCTGATGGACGCACCAGTTGCATCAGGCGGCAATAATCTCGGGCCATCTCCGATGGAAGTGGTTTTAATGGGCGCTGCAGGTTGTATGAGCTATGATATTGTCAATATCTTACGTAAATCACGCCATGACATTAGGGAATGTAATGCCCAATTAATCGCCGAACAAGCTCCTGAAGCACCAAGGGTTTTTACCAAAATTGAGTTTAAATTTACGCTTGAAGGTAAGTTAACCCGCGAGCAGGTACAAAAAGCAATTGATCTTTCCGCAAAAAAATATTGCTCAGTTTCAATAATGCTCGGTAAAACCGCGGATATTAGCTTTAGCTTTGAAATTATAGATTAAACTGCGCAAACTAGCGCTAAATTCATCTAGCGCTAGAAAACTAAATTTAATTTACCCAAACCTAGACCCATCTCATCGCTTAAACCCTCACTGTTGTACAGAATAAGAGCTACTTAGCTTAATAAAATGCAATGAATTAGATGAATAAAATCAGCACAGAAATATGATTTTCTATTTGTGTAAAATTAGACAGAAATTACTTTTTTCAAGACGACAAGATTTGTTACCTTGATTTAAGATACTTACCTTTAGATAAAGCAAGCCAGATGGCAAGAAAGGAGTAATTGTGCTTAGTATCATGGTTTTTTCCTCTAAAGAATTGTTTATCAAGTACGGAAATTATACCTTTATACCATACATTAATCAAATTAACAATATTAATAGATTCAATAGATTTTGACTATTACAATTCAGACAAGACATGAGATATTAAGAAAATCAATTACGAAGAAAATATACAGATTAATGCAGATATAAAAAAGGACAGGTGTACAGGAAATAACACCTCATTCAAAATAATCTTTCATGCGAAAATAGTATGATCCCATCTTCACAAAAGCTTGTTGAATTACACCGATATTGGTGATTTCGAGTGGTTTAATTGCAGCAAAAATATCGAATTTCTCAGACTGCCCAATAATTGCATCCGCAATAATCTGTCCAGCTAAATTACTCAAAGCCAAGCCTTGTCCAGAGTACCCTTGCGCATAATAAACTGTATCATACAACCGTCCAAAGTTAGGCGCTAAATTTAAAGTCATACTATCAGCACCATACCAGAAATTCTTAACTTTAACTCCAGCCAATTGCGGGAAAGTATTAATTAAATCATTATAGAGCGATTTTTGTACCTGTGGCACATCCGGCTTGCCAAAAGTATCTCCACCACCAAAAATCAAATTATTCTGCTCTGTCAAACGATAATAATTCATAATATTGCGACTATCAAAAACCGCCATTCGATTTGGCAAAATCTCATGAGCAAGACTCGGCGACAGTGATTCAGTTGCCATAACATAAGTATCAAATTTAACCACCTTATAAGCTAATTCAGGCGCAAACAAACTATTTTGATAATTACAGGCTAATACTACAAATTTGGCTTTTACCTGATGTTTGCCATTGATGGTTAAATGATGCACGCCAGCTTGATTAAATTTAATCTCGGTAACTCGACTCTTAGTAAACATTTGCGCTTTTTGCTTACAGATTTGACTTAAACCTAAAGCATAATTTAAAGGGTGAATGTGACCGGAAAAACGATCATAAAGTAGCCCATAATATTGATCTGAACCAATCAATGTCCGCGTTTGCGGCTTATCGTATAGTTCCACTTGCGTATAACCATACTTTTCAGTCATAATCGCATATTCTTCTTGTAGCGCTGCGAAATGTTTTTCTTTATAGGCTGCGATTCCAGTTCCGGATTGCCAGCTACAGTTGATATTATAATTTTTGATATTACTTTTGACAATATCTATTGCTTGCAAAGAAAGACTCCACAGCTGTTTGGCTATTTTATCTCCAAATTTATCTTCAAAATATTCCATTCCACACTCATAGGCAGTCAAAACCTGACCACCATTCATACCACTAGCTTGTCCGGCAATATTTTGTGCTTCAAGTAACACTACTTTATAGCCGCGCTCAGCTAGTTTCAATGCGGTTGAGACTCCAGTTAATCCACCACCAACCACACATACATCACAACTCAGATCTTCTGCAAGAATTGGTAATTCAATATGAGAGTTTTGACTATCAAAATAATAAGTATTACTTGAATGTCCTGTATAAAATTCAACAATTACTTTATCCAACAACGCAGAACTATTATTTGAACTAATTAATTTGCTACCAGCAAAGCCAACCCCCATTCCAACACCCAATTTCAGAAAATCACGACGATTCATCAAAGTCTCTTAGTTATAACTGATTTTACATGAACAAGCATTACAATAGCGCGAATTACTACTAACATCCAATCCATTAATATGCAAAAACCCGTTAAATTTAGTTTTCTCACAACCACTTGGATGAACAAAGTGAATTCCAGTATCAGCACCACGATGATAAATTTTGCCGCAAGCCTCAACACTGCTACCTACCGCATAACGGCGGGTAAAATCATCAATAATTCCAGCATCGCTATTCATACTGGATTGTGCAACGGTTAGATTAGTATAAAACAAATTATCCATCACAACTTTATAAATCTCGCCCTGCGCATCCTTGATATAAAACTGAGTATGAGTCATCGGATAGCCAGTATTATTGTAACTGCGCGCTTTATTAAACTTAAATACTTGTTTTTCTGGTAGTTGAACCAAAGTTCCACTAATTAGAGTACAGCTCTGCGGTGCTTTAGCCGCAAAACTATCTGTAGCAAATAAAATACCACCGATCAATATCAGTACACGAATACTATACATACCTCTCATCCTCAAGCTCTATGACTCAATACCAGCATTATGCGCTTGCTGATCAGCATGATAACTAGAGCGCACCAGCGCACCAACTGCAGCATGCTTAAATCCGATTTGATAAGCAAAATCTTCCAGCTCTTTAAATTCAGCCGGAGTAACATAACGCAATACCGGCGAATGATGTTTCGATGGTTGCAGATATTGTCCAATTGTAATCATCTCAATATCATGCTCACGCATTAAAAGCATCAGTTCTTTGATTTCTTCATTAGTTTCACCAATCCCAACCATAATACCCGATTTAGTCGGAATATCCGGACGCATTTGTTTAAAGCGTTTTAACAAATCCAGTGAATTTTGCAAATCCGCACCCGGGCGTTGTGCTTTATATAAGCGCGGAACGGTTTCTAAATTATGATTCAACACATCGGGTGGGCAAGCAGCCAAAATTTCCAAGGCTTTATCCAAACGACCACGAAAATCAGGAACTAAAATCTCAACCTTAGTTTGAGGGCGAATTGCGCGAATCTCTTGAATACAATGAATAAAATGCTCCGCACCACCATCGCGTAAATCATCGCGATCAACGCTGGTAATCACCACGTATTTAAGCTTGAGAATATCAACCGAGCGTGCAACTTCTTTTGGTTCATTGGCATCCAATGGATTAGGTTTTCCGTGCCCAACATCACAAAACGGACAGCGACGGGTACAAATATCACCCATAATCATAAAGGTTGCGGTGCCCTTATCAAAACACTCACCAATATTTGGACAGCTGGCTTCTTCACACACGGTATGTAATTTATGTTCACGGAGTAAATTTTTTACCCGATTGAAGTTTTCACCAGTGGGTAATTTAACTTTAATCCACTCTGGTTTTTTCAACGGCTCAGCCAAAGGCACTACTTTAATTGGAATTCTGGATAATTTATCTTCATTGCGTAACTTAACGCCTTGTTTTTTATCCTCAGTACTAATCATATCCACATCCCTACAAAGAAAAATATTAATCGGGCATTATAACAAATATCGAGCAAATACCGCTTGATTTTCAATTAGATACACCGCACTATTAACAATGTTTTAATTTGAGTGATCAACCATTATCTGCCATTTATTATCATTTTTCTTAAATAATAAAGAGGTTACTCCAGCATACTCTTTACTCTCAGCTTGTAGCTTCCAGTGTCCATATAAAAAAGCATGTTGCTCATCAAGTGCTTCAATTCCATCTATTTTGATCTGCAGTTGTCCCATACCTTTTTTATCATTACCATACTTTTGTTTATAATGATCGTATGAGCTTTGCCAACCATAAATAAATTTATCACCCGAAATAAACAAAGTTTTAGGACTGTTAATATAACCTTTCATAAAGCATTCAAGATCACCAGCATTCCAACATTTTACCGATTGCTCCATCGCACTCCTTACACCTTGAGTAACTTCTTTGGATTCACTGCTGCTTAATGCATAACAATTTATCCCCACCAGAGCCAATAAAATTAATTTTTTCATGTACTTACCTTTATAAAAAACCTTATTTACAATAAAAACTGCTATCTTCCACCAGCAACATCAATAAACGAGCCTATGCCTCGACTTGCTCCAGTAATTATGGCTACCTGGGGAGAATCTATGATTTGACTCATAATAAGTTTACCTGACAAATTAATTAGAAAATAATTATATCATCCAATCTTAAATGATTGCTGTAAATAAAAAAACCACCTAACTCAGTAGGTGGCTTTTTCAATTCTTTATATAATTGCCGCTTGGCAGATGCTCGTTTGGCTTTATTGCTTTTCTCATGTACTCCGGCACCGTTACGCTTCATCAAAGCTAACGCAACATAATTTCTCGGTTTATTATTTGTTTTCATTTTATTTTCCTATTTTGAAAACAATATTGTAACAACTTTCCCGAGTATAAACCTTAGATTTTCATAAGCAGGGCAATGTAATAATAGTGAATTAGCCATATATCGCTGTTTATGAATAGTGTAAAATCTTGGTAATTAACAACATTCTACAACCATCATAAGAAAGAATTTTAATGGCAGAACAAAAAGTTGCAGGACAAATTGGTTTTACCAGTGTAATATTGATGATTTTGACTAGCTGTCTAGGGATTCGATGGATACCAGTTGCTGGTGGAATTGGCACTCCCGCACTATTATTTTGGTTACTCGGAATAATCTTATTATTCATTCCCCTAATGATTATGATTGTAGAGTGCTCACTCAATTATGCCAAAGATGGTGGCGTTTATCTATGGGTAAAAGAAGGTCTTGGACCTAAAGCTGGTTTCCTTACCTCGTGGTTTTATTGGACAAATAATATATTTTACTATCCAGCACTACTTACCTTTATGGCAGCTAATTTAGCTTATCTAATTAATCATAAATCGCTTGCCAGCAATCATTATTTCGTTGCAACAGTAGTTATTATATCTTTCTGGTTTATCATTAGTTTAAATTTACTCGGTGTAAAAAATCTTGCGCGCATTGCCAGTTTTGGCGGGGTATTAAACCTTGGTTTAGTCGGATTTATTATTGTTTCCGGAATTGCCTATGTTATGATAAATCACACTCCAGCAACACCATTTGAATTAGCACACCTGATTCCATCGGGCAATGCAATGGACAATATTTCCAATCTGGCATTATTAATGTTCGCCCTCGGTGGTTTGGAACTGATTCCAACTTTAGCACAATCAGTAAAAAATCCACAGCGCACTCTACCGATCAGTCTAGTAATCAGCGGCTTTATTTTGGTTGCAATGTATATGCTTGGAACTTTATGTATTAATTTTATTTTAACTCCCAATGAGCTCTCAAGCACCACTGGAGCTATTGATGCTTTGCTAACTGTCAGTACAAAATTACATTTAGATTTTTTAATCAAAATCATTATAACTGCGCTGGTAATCGTAGAGTTTTTTGGGGTAAGTATTTGGTTAATTGCACCGACTATCATGTTTTTTAAATGTAGCGAACCAGGATCATTACCAGATTGGCTACAGAAGTTAAATCGCAACTACGTACCCAAAAATGCATTAATTTTGCAGGGTATCATTGTAACCGCGTTGGTGATTTTGACTCAATTTTTACCGACTGTCAATGCAATGTACATTACATTGGCACTAATGACCACCATTGTTTATTTTCTGCCATATTTATTCTTATCTGTAGCCTATCTCAGCCTTAGAAAAAAGGGATTATTACCTAAAACTATTGTAAATAATACAGTAGCTAAATTAGTTGCAGTACTTGGTTTTTTATCAGTACTCTTTGGTATCATAATTTCTTTTGTCCCGGGCAGTGATCTTAAAACAACTAGTGACATCATAGTCTATGAACTAGAATTATTTGGCGGCCCGATTATTTTTGTAATCATGGGCTTTATGATCTATGCTCGCCGTGATTACGTACAAAAAAAGAATGCTCAGATTTAATTAATCATAGGAATGAAATTACATAAATGACAGAAATAGTTAAATTTAGCAAAGCTCAACAAGAGCTCTTGACTCAGAAATTACAGCATTATTTTGCGCGTGAACTAAATTATGATCTTGGTGGGTTTGATGCCCAGTTTCTCTTGGATTTTATTGCAGAGGAAATTGGTTGTCATTTTTATAATCAAGGATTATTGGATGCTCAAGCAGTATTAAGCAAGAAGGTTGACGATATTCAAGATGCAATTGGGCAATTAGAGAAGTTTTCCAAACCAAATAGATAGGATAAGCAGTTGGAAATCAGACAAATTTCAGAGATCACGCCAGAACAGAAGAAATATCTATCTCAAGTCTTGGTGGAAGCAGTTAATGGCGGCGCATCAGTTGGTTTTATGCTGCCATTTTCTTGGAAAGACGCGGATAATTATTGGTCAATGATTGATTCTAGTCTAAATAGCCATCATCTTTTATGGGTTGCTATTGAAAAGAATCTAATTATCGCAACAGTACAGCTAATCCTTGCTGTAAGCCAAAATAGACAACATCGGGCAGAAGTCGTTAAATTACTAGTATCGCCTCATTTTCGAGGACAAAAAATTGCAACAAAACTGATGAATGCGTTAGAAGCAGAAGCTCATAAACTAGGAATCACCCTTTTACTTCTGGATACGCAAACCAGCTCTACAGCAGAATCTATATATCAACACTTAGGTTGGCAGAAAATCGGTGAGATTCCAGATTATGCCAAAAATCCAAGAGGTGTACTCTGTAGCACCAGTTATTTTTATAAATTAATTTAGCTTTTATATAAATAATAATTCTATTTATAATCAAGGGAGATTTACGATGGTAGATATTACTAGTTTAGATGAGTTAGAACAAAATATTCGTGAATTATGTGTATCTTACTCATCTGGAATACAACTGAAGTTGCGAGATTTTGTTGGTGATGACGAAACGGTTAAAATAGAGAACACTATCCTCAGGTTCTATAAAAATTCTGATTTTTATAATTTAGAGTTTGTAGATTTAGAAAAAACTACAGCTAGTTTCAATAAGTTACAAGATGTTTTGTCTGACAACAACGTTTCTAGTGAACAAAAATGGGAAAACTCATACCCTGCAGTTGAAATCCTTGAAACGAAATTAGATACTCACCCCCATGGTAACCTTAAACTTCAAATCAATAAATATGAACGATTGACACTTAATTTCTATAATTACTCTCAGAATTCATTATTTAATGATTATATTGAAAACATAACTAAAATAATAACTATCATCTTAAAGAAATATTTTGCTCAGAATATCCATAAAACCAATTTAGCGCAACATATCCTAGAGATGATATCTAAGACCAATATTGATATTTACGAAGAAACTGATTGTAAATATGAAGATGGTTTCTGGGATATTGCATTAAGTAATAATTGTGGGTTTACCTATTTTTATGATAAACCTAAGAAAAATTATTATTTAAACTTCCGTGGATTTTACCTTAGCAATAATAGCGATGCTTTTACGGGAACAATAAAAGATATATTTGGTGGCGATCTGGAAGTCAAAATTAAATCCTCAACTCGTTTGGGTTCAGATGTTGCTGAGGAAATTTGTGTTAATTTTAAAGGTGAAGATAATATCTTCGAGAGTCAAGATGATTTCAAGATTAATTTCAAAAGTACTGATTTCTTTGCTATTGTTTTTAAAAATGAACAAGAATTAATTAATAACTCAAAAATTAAGCACTTTATTGAACATTTGCTTAAACTGCAGAAAATTAAATTAGGCATTCCAGAAAACCCACCTACAATACAAGGCGTTGGTTTTGCCATCGGATTGATTAATGAATTTGCCTTTCCCAAAGATACCCTTAAAGAGCAAATCAAGTCTATATTAATTAATCTTGGGCATAAGGAAAATAACATTCAGTTGCTGGATATAGATATAGATGATATAACCTCAATTGAATCATCAAAGATTAATATTATTTCCAACATCTCTAGCACGGAAGGTATCAAAAGCGTAAGAGAACGTACCAACAATAAGGCAATATTCATTGCATGTGGATTGGAACACGAGTTAGCATCCGTATCTAAACAGAAAATTGTTAAAGAGTTTAAAATCCGTATTCAAAAATGTACGAATACTCTTACAAAAGTTGATTATGAAAATATTGGGCAAAATCTAGCCATTAATAACGACCTAAAAAAATTAAGAGAAGATATCAATAAATGCTATCATCAAGCAGATTTTTTCTTAACCTATGAAAGCGATAAAAATAGTAAGTTAAGTAAATACAAGATGAAACAGCAATCAAAACGTTTTTTCAACTTACTGCATGGGTTTCCTTTTGCTACACCAACCAAAGATGAATATGCTATGTATATGGCATTCTCTTCGGCTTTACGTTCAGCAGATTTATCACGCCAGGTAGGAGCAGTTATTACCACCCCTAATGGTGATATCCTCGCTACTGGTGCGAATGATATTCCAAAAAGTGGCGGTGGCTTGTATCGTTCTCATCTTAATGAAGAAAATGGTAGTATATATGATGACGCTCTTGGGCGCGATTATATGCGCGGGTTTGATTCTAACGCTATAGAGAAACAACAACTAATTGATAATATTTATGAGGCATTGAAAAGTTATGTAAATGGTGATGTGAATAAAATTAAATCAGCGATTGCAGATAGCAAACTTAAAGAGATTACCGAGTATGGACGAGTGGTGCATGCTGAAATGGAAGCATTAATGGCATGTGCTCGTGGTCATGTTAGCTCAGACGGTGCAATTCTCTACTGTACAACCTTTCCTTGTCATAACTGCGCCAAACACATCATTGCTGCGGGGATTAAACGCGTAGTTTATATTGAGCCTTATGCTAAAAGCAAAGCGTTACCATTCCATTTTGATTCAGTAGTGGATGAAGAAGAAAATCCAATTGAAACATTGATTAAAGATAAGCTTCGGAAAATTAAAGGTAATTATGAATTTATAACAAATCAATCCGAGAAAATTAGGTTTGAGAGCTTTGTTGGAGTTGGACCTAATTTATTTCGACAATTATTCAAGATGCAAGATAATAGCCGCAAGAATAAAGATGGTACTATAAAAAATTGGCGACCACAATTAATTGATTTATAAACATCGGTAATTTAGAGGGGTAAAGTATGACGATTATTTTTAATTCAGTAAGAGCGCTAGAATTATTAAGAATAGCAACCAATAATTCTGAGGCTAATTTTAGAGAAAACCAAAATATTGCAATTCAAACAATTGTTGAAGGTGGTCGCCTCTTAGTGGTGCAAAAAACTGGCTGGGGAAAAAGCTTTGTTTACTTTATCGCGACTAAACTGTTAAGAGAACAAGGTTGCGGTGTCGCTTTATTAGTTTCTCCACTATTGGCACTAATGCGCAATCAACTTGAAGCAGCTAAATCCATGGGCGTAAGTGCAGTCGTCATTAATTCTGATAATCGTGATGATCGGGATACCCTTTATGGACAGATAAAAAATAATTCAGTTGACATTGTATTAATTTCTCCAGAGCAATTATCTAATGAATGGTTTGTTAGTAATGTGCTTAGTCATATTGCTGAGTCATTATCTATGTTGGTTATTGATGAGGCGCATTGTATATCTGATTGGGGGCATGATTTTAGACCTGACTATCGTAAAATTCAAAGTATACTCAAAAGATTGCCATCAAATACCAGAGTACTAGCAACAACTGCGACCGCGAATGATCGTGTTATTTCTGACTTGAAAATAATATTTAGTGGCGATTTGGATATAATTCGTGGGGATTTGTCAAGAAATTCATTAAAATTGCAAACCATTAAATTAAATACCCCTGAGGAGCGATTAGCGTGGCTAGCTAAAAATATTCCACCGCTATCAGGCAGTGGGATTGTTTATGCACTTACGCAAAAAGACGCAGAGATGGTTGCTAGTTGGTTACAAACGCAGAATATTAGCGCAAAACCGTATCATGCAGGTCTCACCAAAGAAGATAAACTAATTTATGAAGACGAATTAAAAGATAACCAGATAAAAGCATTAGTAGCTACAACTGCGCTAGGTATGGGTTACGATAAGCCTGATATTGGTTTTGTAATACATTATCAAATGCCTAATTCTGTCGTTTCATATTATCAACAAGTTGGACGGGCAGGGCGAGCCATTGATTTTGCGTATGGTATTTTATTAAGCGGTGCAGAAGATACCAATATTATTGATTATTTTATTAATAATGCTTTTCCCTCCCGTGAGTTAGTAGCTCAAATTTTGGAGGAATTTGACAAAGCTTCTGATGGATTAAGTTTAACTGAGTTACAGGCGAAGGTAAATATCAAAAAAGGCAAACTTGAGCAAGTCCTGAAAATTTTATCGCTTGAAGAGCCTACACCGATAGTAAAAGATGGTTCTAAATATCGTCTGACGATTACTACATTACCAGAATCGTTTTGGAATAAGGTAAAACGTTTAATGCAGCTAAGATACGCTGAAGTACAGGAAATGCAAGAATATGTCAAATTACAATCTGGGCATATGCAATTTTTGATCGAAGCATTAAATGGTGACGCAAGCAATTATATAGAATCGGCATTGCCAGAGGTTGAAAACACAATTAGTACAGAGATGATTGCAAATGCGCAACAATTTTTGTTTAGTAATTGGTTAACTATTGAACCGCGTAAGAAATTTATGCAAAAATTAGAAATATATGATGTCGGTGGTAATATTAGACCTGAATTACAATTACAACAAGGTAAGGTCTTGAGTGCATGGAATGACGCAGGTTGGGGCAGATTAGTTAGTAGTGGTAAATATCAAGATAAATATTTTGCTGATAAATTGATTGTCGCTAGCGCCAAGTTAATTTCAGAATGGAATATTGAGTTTGATTGCGTTGTACCAATTCCGTCTTTACGCCATCCTAATTTAGTGTCTGATTTTGCAGAAAGATTAGCCAAAGAGCTTGGTAAGCAATTTAAACCAATTATTCAGATTACTGAATTAAGACCAGAGCAAAAAACCATGCAAAATAGTATAAAACAATCTTTAAATTTAGATGGAAGCTTTGAATTAACCGAGACACCACCACAAGGTTGTATTTTATTGGTAGATGATATGGTGGATTCACGGTGGACGCTAACGATCGCGGGATGGTTATTACAAAAAAATGGGAGTGGTAAGGTATACCCTTTTGCTCTATCAAAAGTAGGAAGTGGTGATTAAATTATGAATATATCAGAAAATACACAAGCAATATTACTGCTTAATGCGCCATTATTATATTGCAATAAATCTCAGGGTATTAAGCCATTAAGTTTAAAAGAATATGAATTTATTTCAGATGAATTAAAGCGTTGTGGTTATCAACCTAAAGATTTATTATCGGACGGATCTATAAAACTTCTTGAAAAGCTTAAACATATCGTTTCAGCCCAAAGGTTATCTGAGCTTTTAGGCAGAGGATTTTTACTCGCTCAATGTTTGGATTATTGGTCTTCAAGAGGGATTTGGGTTATTAGTCGTGCGGATGATGCATATCCACAAATTTATAAACAACGCCTCAGAAATAAATCGCCGATACTGATTTATGGATGTGGAGATAAAAATATCTTAACTCAAGGAGGTGTTGCTATTGTTGGTTCTCGGGATATTGGAGAAAATGTTGTAGCTTATACCGTTAGCCAAATTAATAATTTAGTTAAATTGTCTCAAAATATTATTTCTGGCGGTGCACGTGGCGTTGATCGAGTTAGTATGTTATCGTGCTTAGACAGTGGTGGCTACAGCTGCGGTGTCTTAGCTGATAGTTTAGCTAAGTCTGTTTTGAATGCTGAGTATCGTAAATATATTGCTACTGGTAAGCTAGTACTTATTTCAGCAGTAGATCCAGATGCTGGTTTTAATGTTGGCAATGCAATGGCGAGAAATAAATATATCTATGCGTTAGCTCATGCTGGATTAGTCGTAAATTCAGATTTTGCCAAGGGTGGGACTTGGGCTGGAGCTATTGAAGTTTTAAAAGAGCAGCCACAATTTCCGCTTTTTGTTCGAGAAAATGATTTAACAAATAAGGCATTTATGGAATTATGTAAGTTGGGGGCGCACTTATGGGCGACACCCAAAACTAAAAATGATTTAAATTTTTTATTAAATCGACAAAAACATATTGTGGCAGGTACAAAAAAAGCTCAAGATCTTTTTAATTCAGATGAGAAAAAAATAATAAATAGAGCGCGACATAATGAACTAAAAGATAACAGTATTGATGTTTTGGCATATCAATATTTTAATGAACTAATTTTAAATTATTTAGATGAACCAAAGAGCAAGAAAGATTTGCAACAAACATTCTCTTTCATAAGCAAAAATATTTTTAATCAGTGGGTTGACTCAATGCTAAAAGAACATATGATTGAAATGATAAAAATCAAACGCTCGATGGTATTTTGCAAAGTAAAAAATACTCAAAATCTATTTTCTTCAGGGTTGATCTAGTATGCAGCAATCTCCATTAATCAATGAATTACAACAAACCCTACACAAACGCATCATGTTCCTCGATGGAGCGATGGGCACAGTTATCCAGAACTATAAACTCAGCGAAGATGATTTTCGTGGTGAACGTTTTCACGATCACCCGCTGGATTTAAAAGGCAATAATGATTTATTGGTTTTAACCCGCCCGGATATTATCAAAGAAATCTATAAAAATTATTTACTAGCCGGTAGCGATATAATTGAAAGTAATACCTTTTCAGCAAATATAATCTCACAAAAAGATTATGGGCTGGAGCATCTGGTTGAAGAGTTAAATACTGCGGCTGTCACGCTTGCCAAAGAGGTTTGCAACGAAGTAATGCAAGAATATCCTGAGCGTAAATGCTATGTTGCTGGTGCTATTGGTCCTACTAACGTAACCTTATCCATTTCACCAGATGTTAATAATCCAGCTTATCGCAGCCATAGCTTTGCCCAATTAAAAACAGTTTACTACCAGCAAGCCAAAGCCTTAATCGCAGCGGGAGCAGATATTCTATTGCCTGAGACTTCTTTTGATACCCTCAATATGAAAGCTTGTTTGGCAGCAATTGGGCAAGTTGAAGCCGAAACCAATACTAAGTACCCACTAATTATTTCAGTAACGATTACCGATTTATCAGGACGGACGCTTTCAGGGCAAACGATTGAAGCCTTTTGGTACTCAATCGCTCATGCCAAACCTCTAGCCGTCGGGATTAATTGTGCCCTAGGCGCTAAAGATATGGCACCCTATATCGCAGCATTAGCCAAAATCAGTGATTGTTTTATTAGTTGCTACCCCAATGCGGGTTTACCTAATCCTCTGGCACCTACGGGCTATGATGAAACTCCGGAAATGACCGCAGAATACATTTATGACATTGCCAAGCACCATACTTTAAATTTAATTGGTGGCTGTTGTGGTACTACTCCAGAGCATATTGCGGCAATTGTTGCCAAAACCAAAAATATCACGCCACACACGCCAAGTTTAGCAACTAGCGCGACCTTCTTATCCGGATTAGAGCCACTACTAATTGATAATAGCCAAACCCCGCAATTTTACATGGTTGGTGAACGAAGTAACGTTGCCGGATCGCCCAAATTTGCCCGGCTGATCCGCGAAGGAAATTTTAGCGAAGCGCTCGAAATTGCCAAACAACAAGTTGAAAATGGCGCAAATGTAATTGATATCAACTTTGACGATGGAATGCTCGATGCCGTTGAATGCATGACTAAATTCCTCAATCTGGTTGCCAGTGAACCGGAAATCAGCCGTGTACCAATCATGATCGATTCGTCCAAATTTGAAGTAATTGAAGCTGGTTTGCAATGTATCCAGGGCAAAGGAATTGTCAATTCTATTTCACTTAAAGGTGGCGAAAAAGAATTTTTACATCAGGCACAAGTTATCCAAAAGTACGGTGCAGCCGTAGTGGTAATGGCGTTTGATGAACAAGGTCAGGCAGCTAGTAAAGAAGATAAAGTAGCAATTGCTAAGCGTGCATACAAATTACTTACCGAGAAAATTGATTTCAATCCAGCAGATATTATCTTTGATGTCAATATCCTGACCGTGGCGACTGGAATTGAAGAGCATAATAGCTATGGAATCAATTTTATTGAAGCGGTACGTGAAATCAAACAATGCTGCCCACGCGCGCTAACCTCAGGTGGTGTCTCCAATCTATCGTTCTCATTCCGTGGCAATAATATTGTCCGTGAAGCAATGCATGCAGTATTTCTCTACCACGCAATTAAAGCTGACTTTGATATGGCTATCGTTAATGCCGGAATGCTCTCAATTTATGATGAAATTGACAAACCATTACGCGATGCCTGTGAACGGGTTATTCTCAATCTGGATGACAAAGCAACTGAAGATTTATTGGATCTCGCAGAACAATACAAAGGACAAGCTAATAGCGTCGAACAAGTCGATGCCTGGCGCGGATGGGAGTTGGAAGAACGCATCAGCCACGCACTGATTAAAGGATTTGAAACCCACATTGTTGAAGACACTACCCTTGCACTAGCAAAATATGGCACACCACTCAATGTAATTGAACAACCGCTGATGAATGGGATGAAGATTGTCGGACAACTCTTTGGCGAAGGTAAAATGTTCCTTCCTCAGGTCGTAAAATCGGCACGGGTAATGAAACGCGCGGTTGCCTATCTTGAACCTTTTATGGAAGCAATCGCAGCAGAACAACAAACCAGCCAAGCTAAACCAGTTGTCATTATGGCAACCGTCAAAGGTGATGTGCATGATATCGGTAAAAATATCGTAGCACTTGTCTTGCGTTGCAACGGTTATGATGTAGTTGATCTCGGCGTTATGGTTAGCTGCCAAAAGATAATCGACGCTGCCCGTGAACATAATGCAGCATTTATTGGCATGAGTGGACTAATTACCCCATCTTTGGATGAAATGATTTATAACGTCCAACAGTTTGAAGAACAAGGTTTCACTATTCCAGTTTTAATCGGCGGCGCAACCACTTCCAAGCTACACACCGCAGTTAAAATTATGCAACATTACAGCTCACCAGTAGTCCATGTTAACGATGCTTCATTGGTTGCCGAAGTATGCAGTAAACTGCTCAATCCACTAAGTTATGATAGTTATATCGCCGAAGTCCGCGCCCAATACGCCAAATTGCGGGATGATCATTACACAATGCAACGTAAGGTAGAATTACCCAGCTACAGCGAAGCACTTGCCAAAAAATTTACCAGCGATTGGACAACTCTGGAAATCGCCCAACCTCAGCAACTTGGTGTGCATAAATTAAATCTTGAGTTAGCGGAGATCGCCGAATATATTGATTGGTCACCATTATTCTGGGCATGGGGCTTTAAAGGCATGTTCCCCAAAATCATGGATAATAAAGATTATGGTCGTGAATGTCTTAAAATCTATAATGATGCCAAAAAAATGCTTGGTGAAATCATCCGTAAACAATTATTTACACCACAGGCAGTAGTTGGCTGGTGGCAGGCACAAAGTCATAATGATGATGTCTATCTGTATAATCCTGATGAATCGCCACTAGAAACCTTATGCTTCTTACGTCAGCAAAATGACAAAGCAATCAATTATTCATTAGCCGATTATATTGCACCACGCGACTCAGGGCGAATGGACTATCTGGGTGCTTTTGTAGTTATAATGGAGAATGTTGAGAAATTAGCTCAGCATTACGAAGCACAAGATGATGATTACCACGCAATTATGGCAAAAGTCCTTGGTGATCGACTAGTCGAAGCTCAAGCAGAATGCGCCCATAAGAAAATGCGCGAATTTTGTGGTTATGGAATTGGTGAAAATCTATCCAACGAAGACTTGATTTATGAACGTTATCGTGGCATTCGCCCGGCACCAGGTTATCCTGCCTGCCCGGAACATACCGAAAAAGGTAAAATCTGGCAGCTACTGGATGCGCAAAATAATACCGGAGCTATTTTAACCGAAAGCTATGCGATGTATCCGGCAAGCTCAGTTTCTGGCTTTTATTTTAACCATCCGGAATCCAAATATTTTGCAGTCGGTAAATTAACTCAGGATCAGGTTGCCGACTATGCCACACGTAAAGGTATGAGCTTAGCCGAAGCTGAAAAATGGTTAGCCCCGAATTTAGGATATTAACTAATGTGTTGCGCACTTTGTTCCGCCTCTAGGTAAGCACGCATTTCTCACAGAAGCGGGAGTCTATGCACTAGAAGTCATTGCTATATTAACTTATTGGATCCCGCATGCGCGAGGATAATATATTTATAGATCGATGCGTGATCTGAGTATGGCTGTAGTACACAAATTTTATGTATCAGTATATAAAATTTGTGTACTGGTATAAGTGATAATTCTTAGTTTGTATTTGCGGGATGAAAGTTTAGCTATATAACTTAATAGTTCTGAAAATAATACCAAATGATTAGCTACAAAATTTATGCATTATTTGCATTATAATATCGTAAGCACTGTTCCGGCAAGTATGCCTTTTAGGGAAATAATTATGAAATTAAATTTATTTGAGTTTGAGAAAAGAATTGTACCACCAAATTCATCAAACTTTCAACAAGATATTATTAGTCACGTAAATAGTCGTGATCGGATAATAAGTGAATTTTCAAGGATTCCACTAAATTCAATAATTAGCTTGCATGAAAAATCTTATTTTAAATTAGATCCCGAGTATCAACGGCACTTAAAGTGGTCAGACTCTCAAAAATCTAAACTTATAGAGTCCTTAATTCTTAATATTCCGATTCCTCCAGTCTTCTTGTATGAGTACTCGCTATCAAAAACAGAGGTTATGGATGGAATACAAAGAATCTCTGCAATAATTGATTTTTTATCAAATAAGTATAAATTGAAAGATTTACTCTTTTTACATGAATTAAATGGTAAAAAATTCTCTGAACTTGATGAAGATAGCCAGAATAGTATAACAAGGAGACATTTGTCAGCTATTATTATTTTGAATGAATCATCAAATAATTCAATAAAAGAGAAGCAAATTAAAAGACTAATTTTTGAAAGATTAAATACCGGAGGTGTCAAGTTAACATCTCAGGAAGTCCGCCACGCTATTTATCCAGGAAAATTTTTAGATGTATGTATTGAGTTAGCTAAAGAAGAAAGTTTTAAGAAGCTATGGGATATTGAAAATAATGCGCGTGGTTCATTAGATAGAAAATATGAGGAGTTAGTTCTTAGGTTTTTTGCGTTAAGATCTATAAGTGCATTACATACGGATAATAAAAATATCGAAGATTTATTAGATAAATATCTATACTTTGCTAATCAATTAGCAGAGGAAGAAATTGATAAACTTGTCTACTTATTTAAAACTACAATGAATACGATATTAGAAACCTTAGGAGTGACTGCTTTTCAAAAAAACTCAAAAGGACTCAAAGCAAAAGTCTTAAGTGATCCAATTATGTTAGTATTTTCGAATTATGTTAATGAGATGGCTGCAAAATTGATTGATAAAAAAGAAATTCTCATAGATAAATTTCAGTTAATTAAATATGATGCACCAGAAAATAAAAAATTATTTAATGGTAAATATTGGTCAATTAAATTACTAAATGCTAGGTGTGATTTTTTTGATGAATTGCTAAAAAAATGCCTGTAAGAAATTTATTATTATCACTAAATACAAAACTTGAAGAGTATATTAGGAAAAGTAATGATTATTTAGGATTTGTAAGAAATTTTAAAGAATCTTATGAGAAATCTGAAAAGAAAACAATATTAAAACCTCATGTATATCGTTCTGTAGTGATACACTTTTATACAATAATAGAATCATTTTCTTATGATATTGTTGATACGGTACTTACAACGACTAAAAATATACATCTTAATGCTAAGTCTGGGTATAACGATGTAGATAAAAAACTTAGGGACAACCATCTTAAATCTTCAATTAAATTATTGCAATTACTAGCAGATCAGAAAAGAACAGACTTTAAAATCAATATCGAACAGATAATTAAAAATTTATATGGCTGTGTAAATCAAAATAGCATTGATTTTACCACTCAGTCTTTTAGGACACATTCAAGTAATCTAACACATGACAATATTAAACAACTTCTTTCTAAAGTTAGCATCAATGCTGTTGAATATAATAAAATAAAGATGTATTCAATAAAAGTTGATAACATTGTTAGTTATAGAAATTCTTTGGCCCACTCCTTTGAACCTGACGACACAATGCAATCATTAGATATTTTGTTAGAATATATCAATGACATTGAGATGTATTTTAGAATATGGGTTGATAAAATTGTGGAACAATACGTTGAAATACAAGAAGCCACTTTAGATGGATCCTTAAGACGCTATAAAATAAAAAATATTTTTGATAAAAAATGTATTGCGGGATTTTCAATAGAAAGTAATAGAATTTTTTTGAAGCAATGCGGGTTTGTTAGAACAAGCACAAATGATTACATTGCTGTAACTATTAATAGTATCGGAATCGAAAAAAAGAATGACTATAAGAACATAATGATAACAAATTCTACAGATGTTGCTTTACAGTTTAACGAGGATTTAGGTGGAAAATTTAGGGAAATTGAAGAATTAATCATATTTAAAGAATCAAACATATAAACAGGTATATTTTATGACAAATTTATTAATAGCAATTAAAAACATAATTGAAAACCCAGTTAATGAGCTGGTCGAGTACTACAAAGGCACCAATCGCGCCAATAATATGGGTGATGCTCTCGAAAAATACGTAAAAGATGCGTTTTGCGGAATAGATAACACACTCTCAGATATTGAACGAGATAAGCAATATTCACAATACTTCTCTTATCTAGGAAACCCAAATAATCCACCAGATTTAATTTTAAAAAATGGTGATGCAGTTGAAGTTAAAAAGAATGAGAGTTTGAATTCAGCAATAGCACTAAACAGCTCTTATCCTAAAAGCAAATTATATGCCGATGATAGCCGTATCACGGTTGATTGTAAAAAATGCGAAGATACTCCGTGGCTTGAGAAAGATATAATTTATGTAATTGGCTATAATCCCAAGAATACCAAAACATTAAGGTCAATTTGTTTTATCTATGGCGATTGCTATGCTGCAAGTAAAGAGATTTATACCCAATTCACAGATAAAATTAGCCAAGGCATCCAAGAAATAGAAGGTATTGAATTGGTAGCTACTAATGAATTGGCTAAAGTAAAAAAAGTTGATCCACTAGGAATTACCGATTTAAGAGTCCGAGGGATGTGGCATATTGAAAGCCCTATGAAAGTGTATAAAGATTTCTTTACCCTAACTGATAGCGCCAGCTTTTCATTAAATGCAATTATTTTGTTAGATCAGTATAATTCGTTTCCAGAACAAGATAGATCTTGTTTAGAACAAAAAGGTATCGTTTCAGAAATTGAAATAAAATCCCCAAATAATCCAGCAAAATTCTTAAAAGCGAAATTAATCAGCTATGAAAAATAATATTGTCTCATTATTTAGTGGTGCGGGCGGTCTAGATTTAGGCTTTAATCAAGCTGGATTTAACGTGATATGGGCAAACGAATATGATAAAACAATTTGGGGAACTCATGAGTTCAATTTTCCAAATTCGCATCTAGACAAACGAAATATCACCAAAGTTAACGCCCAAGAAGTCCCTGATTGTGTTGGGATAATTGGTGGACCACCTTGCCAAAGCTGGAGTGAGGCTGGAGCTGGCAGAGGTATAGAAGATCATAGAGGACAGTTATTCTATGATTATATTCGGATATTAAAAGAAAAACAGCCAAAATTCTTCTTAGCAGAAAACGTTCCCGGTATGCTATTACCCCGTCATCGAAATGCTCTGGTTGCCATTCTTAAAGAGTTTGAAGATATAGGCTATAACGTAACTAAGTATTTACTCAATTCAAATGACTATAGTGTTCCACAAGAAAGAAAACGAGTCATCATAGTTGGATATCGTAAAGATCTTGGTAAAATATTTATTCCACCTAAGCCAAATTTATATAAGCCAACATTAAAAGATGCAATTTGGTCTTTGAGATTGTCCAAGCCTGCTCTAGACAAGAACTATAGCAATGGTGATGATAATTTAGCAGCACCAAATCATGAGTATATGACTGGTGGATTTTCGACCATTTATATGTCAAGAAATAGAGTAAGAAGCTGGGAAGAGCCTTCATTTACTATTCAAGCAGGCGGACGGCACGCTCCATTACACCCCAAAGCACCTAAGATGTTATTTATAGAACAAAACAAAAGGATTTTTGTTCCTGAACAAGAACATTTATACCGCAGATTAACTGTGCGCGAATGCGCCAGAATCCAAACCTTTCCCGATGATTTCATCTTTAAATATCACAATATTGCAGATGGCTATAAAATGGTAGGTAATGCAGTGGCGGTTGAATTTGCTCGCCAATTAGCGCAAGTAATCTATAATGATATTATTTTACCGCCCAACAATTCGTTATAAATTGATTTAGAAATATAAGCTAAGATTAGACCTTACAATTATTAGATAAATTGTAACTCTTTCATTTTTAAAAAAGAACTCTCACATGAAACATATACCACGCAAAAGATTTGGACAAAATTTCTTAAAAGACAACTATGTCATCAACCAGATCATTGAGTGTATCAACCCACAAGCTGATCAAACCATCGTGGAAATTGGTCCCGGTCTGGCAGCTCTAACCAAGCCATTAATCGAAAGACTTGGACATATCAATGTTGTTGAGCTAGATCGGGATATTATTGATTTTCTTAAGAAAAACTTTAATTCGCAACAAATAACCATCCATGAGGGTGACGCGTTAAAATTTGACTTTGCAATGAATGGGCAAAAAATCCGCGTCGTGGGTAATCTCCCCTACAATATCTCGACGCCAATCATGTTTTACCTAAGTAATTTTAGCAATATTCAGGATATGACCTTTATGCTCCAAAAAGAAGTTGTTGAGCGAATCTGTGCTAGCCCTAATAACAAAGACTATGGTAAATTATCAATAATGTTGCAATATAAATACAAATGCCGGCACTTATTGGATGTCGCACCAGAGAGCTTTTATCCGGCACCTAAAGTTAATTCGGCAATTGTTTCATTAACACCGCGAAGTGATTATGACTGGCAAATAGTCAATGAACAAAAATTAAATCATGTTGTAAGTCAGGCATTTAATCAACGGCGTAAAACTATAAATAATAGCCTCAAAAATTTACTAAGCACTGAACAAATCCAATCCTGTGGTATTGATCCAACTGTCCGTGCAGAAAATATTACCCTTGAAAATTTTATAAAATTAAGTCAATTAATTGATTAATAAATTTCTTTAATTTAGCAAGATTTTACTCACTATTTAATTCATAGAAAGTGGTAGAATACGATATGCCATTAACAAAACAAAGGAGATTTGAATGCCAAAGTCAAAATTAACCACCCTTGATGAATTCAAGGCGTTATTAAAAGATGGAATGACGATTATGGTCGGAGGTTTCATGACTGATGGAACTCCAGAACAACTAATTAATGCGGTTGTTGAATCAGGCGTAAAAAACTTAACTCTGATTAATAACGACGGCGGCTACCCAGAGCGCGGAATTGGTAAACTAATTGCCAATGGACAAGTAAAAAAGTTAATTGCCTCGCATGTTGGTCTTAACCCCACAGTTGCCAAATTAATGAACTCTGGTGAAATGGAAGTAGATCTGGTACCTCAAGGTACATTAGCCGAGCGGATTCGCGCTAAGGGTGCTGGGTTAGGCGGAATACTTACCCAAACCGGATTAGGAACTCTGGTTCAAGAAGGCAAACAAGTTGTCGAGTCAGAAGGTAAAAAGTACTTATTAGAAGTTCCACTTGCTGCTGATTTGGCAATCATCGAAGCTACTTATGCTGATAAATTCGGCAATGGTGTTAATATTGGTACTACACGTAATTTCAACCCCTTGATGGCACTAGCTGCTGATAAAGTAGTTTTAGGCACTTATAAACTACAGGAACTTGGTGAAGTAGACCCATCAAGCGTAACTATCTATGGTGTATTAGTTGACCATATTGTTCAAATCGAGGAAATGTAAATGGATGCAAAACAAATTATCGCTAAACGGGTTGCCTTAGAATTAAAAAATGGCGAATTGGTTAATTTAGGGATTGGCTTACCGACTATGGTGGCAGATTACTTGCCAGAAGGAGTTGAGGTTATTCTTCAATCTGAAAATGGCATGATTGGAATGGGGCACATTGTCTCTGGTCCGCATAATCGCAATTTTACCAATGCTGGTGGTACTTCAGTTACTATTCTTCCACATGGAGCATGTTTTGATTCTGCGTTTTCTTTTTGCTTAATTCGTGGTGGACATGTAGATGGCACCGTATTAGGTACCCTGGAAGTGGATCAGCACGGAAATATTGCTAATTACATGATTCCGGGTAAGATGGTTCCGGGAATGGGTGGCGCAATGGATCTAGTAACTGGTTCCCGCAAAGTAATTGTAGTAACTACCCATACTGACAAAAGCGGTAACTCTAAAATTTTAAAACAATGTAGCTTACCGCTAACAGGTGTGGCATGTTGTGATTTAATTGTAACAGAATTAGCAGTAATCGAAGTTACTCCAAACGGTCTTAAATTGCTTGAGATTGCAGATAATACTACCGTAGAAGAAGTAATTGCTAAAACTGAGGCACCACTGATACTAGCTGAGCCAGTTAAAACATTCTCTACTAATTAAAAAAAGACCTTATGGTCTTTTTTTAATTAGTACTTAAGTGTTTCTCAACTTGATCTATTACTTGATGTGGTTTAAGTAAAGTTGTGTTTATTGTAATATCACTAACTATTTTATAAAACTCACGCCGCTCTTCAAAAAGAGATTCTATTTTCTGTTTCAAATTTTGATTAAATAATAAAGGACGCTTGTTCGGTGAACGTGATAAACGTTCAACAATGATATCCAAATCAGCCACAAGCTGCACCACCAGATTTTTCTGGCGAGTTATAATTTGACGATTTTCTGGGCGAATAACACAACCGCCACCCAATGACAATACATAGTCATCGGCTTCAGACATGATCTGATTCAAGGCAAAAGTTTCCCGATCTCGAAAACCATTTTCGCCTTCTAATTCAAAAATGGTTGGAATATCAACGCCACAAGTCTGCTCAATATACTTATCAAGATCAATAAACTGCTTATCCAGCCGTTCAGCCAAAAACTTGCCAATAGTGGTTTTACCAACCCCGGTAATACCTACAATAATAATATTTTTAATTGTCATTATCCAAGCTACTCGAAATAATCCGTGGAGTTATAAAAATTAATAATTCCTTTTTAGACGTTTTGGTTGATTGCGACTTAAACAACCAGCCTAAATATGGAATATCCCCTAATAATGGTATCTGTTCTTCAATTTTTTGCTGATCATCAACATAGATACCGCCGACTAGAATAGTTGATCCATCCTTTACCCGCACCTGAGTATTAACACTATTGGTATCAATTGAAGGAGTTCCTTGTACTTGCAATTTGGTATTAGGACTATCCTTCTGGACATTAACATTAAGTAGCACATAACCATCATCAGTGATTTGTGGTGTAACCTGTAATGATAATGTCGCATTTACGAATGCCACATTGGTATTACCAGCGCTAGTTGCTTGTTGATAAGGAATTTGCACCCCTTGTTGAATATTAGCCGCCTGATAATTAGCCGTCATAACTTTAGGGCTAGAAATCGTTCGCCCTTGACTTTGTAACTCCAGAGCATCTACTTCCAAACCGATTAAAGTATTACTATTTGGTGCAAATATAGTCGACATTGATGCGCCACCAGCAACCCCAAAATTTTGATTGACAAAACCAGCTGGATTCGCACTAACTGCATTAATCCCAGTTTGATTAATTGTAACTCCATTTTCTAAAGTATTAGAGTACGTCAAACTACCACCTATTCCAGCCAATAGCAAGCGCATGCCAAGATCTTTCTCAAAGTTGCTATTAGCTTCGACAATTCGAGCCTCAATCAAGACTTGCTTCACGGGAATGTCAATCTTATCTATCAAATCCCTAATATCTTTTAAATGAGACGGAGTGTCATTAATAATAATTGTATTGGTTCGGGTATCAACTAAAATACTTCCACGAGACGATAAGAGCGAGTTAGCATTGTTACCTTGAGCAAGTGTAGTACTACTACCACCAAGACCACTTGAACTACCTGTTGAAACACTGCCATTACTATCCGAAGAACTACCAGCACTACCAGAACCTTTTTGTTGAATCATTGATTGAATGGTTGCCGCTTGAGAATATTTTAAACGAATAGTAACTGTATCCAATGGCTCAGTTGCTTCTTGCGTTTTTCGCCCTTCTTGTTGCAATTTATTCATTGTATCCAGTTCACCAACAGGCGCAATCCGAATAACATTGCCGTCGCGCCTCATCCCTAACCCTTTGGTAGTTAAGATAATTTGCAATGCTTGATCCCAGGGAACATTATTCAGTTTGATCGACATTGACCCGGTAACACTATCGCTAACCAAAATATTATAACCACTAAAATCTGATAATAATTGTAATAACGCACGAACATCAATATTTTGAAAGTTAAAGGTTACCTTATCCGATTTACTGTCACTAAGCGTAGGAATTGAACTATCTGATGGAGTAACTTTACGAATATTAATGATCAATTTATTCTGTAACTGATACAAGGCATAATCCCATTGATTGCGATTAACAATAGTTAAGAATAATTTGTTATTGCCAGATTTAGTATCAATATATTTAATTGGTGTATCAAAGTCAGTTGTATCAATACGCTTAATTATACTTGAATTAAAACCAACCGCATTCAAAGTTAGTTTTAAGTTTTCACCAAGACGCTCTTCTTTTACATCAATTTTGCTATCGCCAGTATATGGAATCTCAACAACCCCACCACCATTATCATCACGAGTGAATTTAATATCGTTGATTTGCGTGTTATAGTTAGCCGCTGATTTTTTAGGTAAGCCAATTAAGCCAACATTCTCACGCCCAATGGAGCTCTGCCCAACACTATTGGTAAAGCTAATATTGATTAAGGTAGCATTTTGATTAATCTGATATTTATACTTAGCTCCACCCACAATAACCGTTCTTGTTCTGCTACCTACAGTCACCAAGTCTACTTCACGAACAAAACCACTTTTAAAAGTGTAGCTATTTTGGTTGGTTAAAGTGCTAATATTTTTAAAATCAACAATTAAATCATTTCCGGCAACAAATAGTTTAGGTATAGCACTACTTACAGCATCAAAGCTAAACGAAACAATCTGATTTTGATTTGCTACATTATTGCTAACATTTTGTAGAGTAATCGCACCTACATAAGTATTTATTAACAGAAATATAAGTATGTATTTTTTCATTTTTGTGGTAACTTTGGTTGTTTTTTGGTTTGATTGCCTTGGTCTAAGTTAAGCATAATTTTATTAATAAATGTTTTGCTATCCTGAATCTGCGGTTCATCAATTTGCGTTGATGAAGGCGTAATCAAACTTATTTCACCATTTTTAATCTTATCGCCAAGTTTAAGCTTCAAAGTTTCATACGGCGTTTTAATGAAAACATAATCTCTACTTTCGTAATGTAAATAGCCTACCATTTTTAGCTGATCTAAATTATAATTTTGCAAAAGATCTGACTCTTTTTGATCTAATCGGTCTTGGCTAAAGATATTGTCATAATTTATCATTTTATAATTAGCTGGTTTAAATGTGAATTCAGGTAAAACTGGAGGTACATTTGTTGACGGTTTGGAGCGCAATTCCTGAACAAACTGTTCCAAGTCTTTAGTATCTGCCATCACCTGCATTATCACCAACATAAATATAAAAATTAATTTGAGCACTTTAGTCACTATAAAAAATAGTTACGTCACAATTAATACTAATTTGAATATCATCAATTCGAGAAATTTGAAAATCAGATAATTCCATTACCCGAGGAATCTTGGCAATCTGATAAAAAAACTTAATCGCATCATCAAAAGAACCACTCGCACTAAGCACATATACTTTCGAGTTAATTTTATCACTTTTTGGAGCTGATGAATTCTCTTTTACTGATGCAGCAGACTTTGGAGTAAAGCTTTTTATCTTAAAGTCAGAATCTTCAGAGACCTGATTAATCTGAATCAATACATTAGGAAGCTCTTCTGAGGTTGGAAATTGCTGACGCACCTTAGCATCCAAATCACTGAGAGATGATTCTTTTTCTTTATATAACTCAATACTATTTAACAATGAAATCTTATTCATTAACTCATCTTTTAGGCTTTGTTCGTCTTGCTGCAATTTAGATAACTTGTCTTTATTCTCATAGGTAAAGTTTTTATAGATCGTAAAAGACAACACCGTCATTATCACTATGGTAAAGATAATTAGTGTTGTCATTTGCCACATATAAATCGGCTTTAGCTTTAATTTACCTAAATTAAGACTTGACATCAGGAATCGCCACCAAGTTGGGTTTTATTTGAACAGTTATCATAAAGTCATAACGACCGTCTGCTCCTAAATTATTAGAAACAAGTTCAGGATTAGCAAAAAACCCTTTTTTATCACGTAACCGATCTAAAAGGCTTGCCAGATATAGCGGACTAGCTGCAGTCCCAGTTAATTGACACATTATCCCATTCCAAGTAATTTGTTTATAGTAAACCTGCTCAGGTGTAACAATTCCAAGCTGCTGAAAAAAAGTTACCGTATCATCACGCTTATCTTCAACCAGTTGCAACAAACGCACTTGTTTCCTGATTAACTCTACTTTACGATCAAACTCTTTAATTAGCTTTAATTTAGTATCTACAATATTAATATTTGCAGTTAGGAATGCATTTCTAGTATCTTGATGTATAATATGAATTTCATAGTAACCATAAATAATAAAATTTAAAAACAAGGAAAATATAATGCCAAGTCCAAGAAAGAAATAAACCCTTAATTTACCAAAATTAATTTCCTTAATTCGATAATTATAAAGATTGATTCTATTCAATTTCTTGTCCCCAAGTAGCAAGAGAAATAGCCGTCACTATACGTAATAGATCTACTTCAGGAATAGAGGAGTTTCCACCTTGAAATAAACTAGCTATTGATTTAACATCTGACTTAGTATAACTAATAATTCTCTCAATTAATCCAGGAATAAGCGTATTCCCACCCATTAAGACAATAGGAACATTAGCAGCCAAGGAAATTTTTCTCTCAACTAAGAGATTTGAACGAATTAATTGTAAGATTTTAGCGACGTCAGATAGCATCAAAGCTATAAGTTCATCGTCCGTCATATTCTTTTCGTTTAATAGTTTTAAAGTATTGCCATAAAGATCAGTAACATCTTGCAATCTAACTCTTTGATCTAGCTTAAGAAGTAACTCTTCAAATAAATGAGAGTAATTAACAATAATTTCATTAAAGATAACTGGCTCGTAGTCATCAAATACAAATGCCCGAACTTTCGTTGCCCCTAAATCCAGCAAAATTACTTTACCATTAATCCTATTTCTATTTAACAATAATTTTAATAAATGCTGTATCGCAAAAGGTTCAACATCAATTGCAGCAACCTGAATACCTGTCATTTGAATAATAGCTTGATATTCTTCAATTTTTTCTTTTTTAGCAACTACAACAGATAATAACTGCTCGCTGGTTTCTTTATTTATCACGGAATAATCAAAATCAATATCGTCTGTATCTAATTCTTTAATTAGTTGACTTAGAATGAATTGATCTAACTCATATTTATCTTTAAATAAAGGAGCCTTAACTTCTTTAATTATGATCGCATTATATGGAATAGCAATAGCTACATTTTGATTTGTCGGGTTTAGCTTAACCCACTGATCACGAATAATATCTGAAACTTTTTCAATTTCATTAATCACGCCCTCACTAACCATATTTTTAGTTAGTGGTGCAATTGTATATTTAGTTATTTTTAAAGTATTTGGAACTAACTCAACCATCTTCACTGCAGTAGAGGCAATATCTAATCCAATACATGCTGGAGTCTTATAACCAAGAACTATACTTTTAATCTTAGCAATATACTGCTTTATTTTTTTCATAGTTTACAACAAAAATTAGCCAAGCAAACGCTTGGCTAATTTCAGTAACTGTCAAATTACTGAGCAGCTGATGCTTCCGGAGCAGACGCTTCAGCAGCAACAGGAGCTGATGCTTCTTCAACAGCTGGAGCAGAAGCTTCAACAGGAGCTGGAGCAGCTTCAACAGCAGCAGGAGCTGATGCTTCAGTAGCAGACGCTTCAGTAGTAGAAGATTGTTCATTATGTGAACATGCAACTAGAGCAAGACCAGCAACTAATACAGCTAATAATTTTTTCATATTTAATTTACCTTTCAGAATTATATTTATTTTATTGTACTAAAACAATCACCATGAGGCGTATTTTATCATATAAAGAAGTATTAAGAATAAATTAATCCATTAAGAATCAATTTACCTAACAAAAAATACTAATTTCTTCGTGATTGTTTATTTAAATAATCGACAGCTTTTAACTGAGCAATTATTAATTCCAATGCAGCATAAGCTTTAACATCATCAACATCCATACTAACATCAGAACGTTTAAGCCGTTCTTCTGCAATACGTTTTTCCTCTAATAATTTAGCTTCATCTAAATCATCAGTACGTTCAACAACATCAGCCAATACTGTAACCTTATTGCCTTGGATTTCCATATAACCACCAGAAATCACATAAACTAAATGCATTTCCTTTTGTGGTAATTTGACACGGATAACACCAGGGCTTAACTTACTAATTAATGGAATATGGCGCGGATAGATACCAATTTCACCCTCAGAACCAGGAGCTATAAGAAACTCTGCTTCACCAGAAAAAATTTGTTCTTCCGAACTAACCAAATCAACCTGCATGGTAGTCATAACATCCCCACTAATTTAATTTTTTAGCTTGTTCCACAGCTTCTTCAATTGAACCAACCATATAAAATGCTTGCTCCGGTAAATGATCATATTGACCATCTAAAATAGCTTTGAATCCGCTAATCGTATCTTTTAATGACACATATTTACCAGGCGAACCAGTAAATACCTCAGCCACAAAGAACGGTTGTGATAAGAAGCGTTGAATTTTACGTGCACGAGCAACAACTAACTTATCTTCATCAGATAACTCATCCATACCCAAAATTGCAATAATATCACGCAACTCTTTGTATTTTTGTAATGTCATCTGCACACCACGAGCAACATTGTAGTGCTCTTCACCAACAACTAATGGATCTAATTGACGAGAACTTGAATCAAGTGGATCTACCGCAGGATAAATACCAAGTGAAGCAATATCACGACTCAGTACCACTGTTGCATCCAAATGGGCAAACGTTGTTGCAGGAGAAGGATCGGTCAAATCATCCGCAGGTACATATACTGCCTGAATCGAGGTAATCGAACCAGTTTTAGTAGATGCTACACGCTCTTGAAATTTACCCATTTCTTCTGCTAGCGTAGGTTGGTAACCTACGGCTGATGGCATACGTCCTAATAAAGCAGATACTTCAGTACCAGCTAATGTGTAACGATAAATATTATCAACGAATAATAATACATCACGCCCTTCATTACGGAACTCTTCCGCCATTGTCAATCCAGTTAAGGCAACGCGTAGACGATTTCCTGGAGGTTCATTCATTTGACCATAAACTAACGATACTTTATCCAGTACATTAGATTCTTTCATTTCATGGTAGAAGTCATTACCCTCACGAGTACGCTCACCCACACCAGTAAACACAGAATAACCACTATGCTCAATCGCAATATTACGAATCAATTCCATCATATTTACTGTCTTACCAACCCCGGCACCACCAAATAAACCTACTTTACCACCTTTAGCAAATGGACATAGCAAGTCAATTACTTTGATACCTGTTTCTAATAATTCAGTAGTTTGAGAAATTTCATCAAATTTAGGTGCAGACTGGTGAATTGCACGACGTTGTTCAGTTGGGATATCACCCATTTCATCAATCGGATTACCAAGAACATCCATAATTCGACCCAATGTAGCAGTACCAACAGGGACTGATATCGGACCACCTGTAGTAACTACGTCAAGACCACGTTGAAGACCATCAGAGCTTCCCATTGCAATCGTACGAACGATTCCATCACCAAGCTGCTGTTGAACTTCTAAAACAAGGCTTCCGCCTCTTGTTAACTTTAATGCGTCATAAATTTTTGGAACGTCATTCCGTGGAAACTCCACATCGACCACAGCGCCAATAATTTGGACTATTTTTCCTTGTACCATATTTTTGTATTCCTACAAAAGTTACTAAACTGCTGCAGCACCAGAAACAATTTCTGATAGCTCTTTGGTAATTGCAGCTTGACGAGATTTATTATATGCGAGACTCAGTTGATGTATCGCTTCACCAGCATTATCAGTAGCAGAACGCATTGCAATCATTCGTGCGGCTTGCTCTGATGCCATATTATCCGCTAAACACTGATAGATTACTGATTCAATATAACGACGCACTAATTCATCTAACACTTCTTCTGGAGAAGGTTCATAGATGTAATCCCACGGCATTTTTGCATCTAGCTTCAAATCTCTATCGCTAAGCGGCAAAATTTGTTCAAAAACAGCTTGCTGTTTCATGGTATTCACGAATCCAGAGTAAATAACATAAATTGCATCTAATTTCTGATCATAAAAATCTCTAAAAATTCCAGTCAATGGTCCAATAATTTTTTCCATTTTAGGAACATCGCCCAGATTTACCGCAGAACTAACTACTTCAGATTTTAGGCGCTTTGCAGCAACTAAACCTTTTTGCCCTAAAGTACTAACTTCAACAGCAATACCCGCGTTTTTATACTCACGTAACTTTTCACTAAACATCTTTATAGCATTAGTGTTCAAGCCACCACACAGACCTTTGTCAGCAGTAATCAGAATAATTCCGACTTTTTTAATTTCTGCTGGCTCGCGCAAAAAAGGCGAAGAGCGTCTGGCACTAGAATTGACTTGTGCCAAATGAGCCATTACTTCGCGAACTTTTTCTGCATATGGTCGTGCTTGACGCATTCGCTCCTGAGTTTTACGCATTTTGGATGTTGCTACCATTTGCATAGCCCGGGTAATTTTCTGAGTATTTTGAACACTCTTTATTTTAGTCCGGATTTCTTTTCCAGCAGCCATTTTATATCCTTATGAAATAACAGCTAATTAAACCGCAAAAATTGTTTTAAACTCATTTAACGCTTTAACTAGTATCTGCTCATCATCTTTAGACAAATCACCACTAGCCTCTATATTAGCTAACATATCAGCACAATTAGATTCTGCATATGCCATAAAGCCAGATTCAAAAGCTAAAGCTTTATTAACTGGGATTGTTTCATAGAATCCATTATTAATTGCATATAATGTTAAAGCCATTTCAGAAACTTTTAGCGGAGAATATTGCTTTTGTTTCATTAACTCTGTAACCACTTGACCATGACGCAATTGTTTACGAGTTGCATCATCCAAATCAGAAGCAAACTGAGCAAATGCTGCTAACTCACGATACTGAGCTAATGCTAAACGAATACTACCACCTTGCTTTTTAATAACTTTAGTCTGTGCAGCACCACCAACCCGTGATACAGAAATACCAGGATTCATTGCTGGACGAATACCAGAATTAAATAAATCAGTTTCCAAGAAAATCTGACCATCCGTAATCGAAATCACGTTTGTTGGTACAAATGCAGATACGTCACCAGCTTGGGTTTCAATAATTGGTAATGCAGTCAAAGAGCCAGTTTTGCCTTTAACAGCGCCTTTAGTAACTTCTTCAACGTAATGAGCATTTACTCGTGCAGCACGCTCCAACAAGCGAGAATGTAAATAAAATACATCTCCAGGATATGCTTCACGTCCTGGTGGACGACGTAATAGTAGTGAAATTTGACGATACGCGACTGCTTGCTTAGATAAATCATCATAAACAATCAAAGCATCTTCACCGATATCACGGAAATACTCACCCATTGAACAACCAGAATAAGGTGCAAGGTATTGTAATGCAGCAGATTCTGAAGCAGAGGCGGCAACTATAATTGTATGAGCCAATGCACCATGTTCTTCAAGTTTACTAACCACATTAGCAATTGATGAATTTTTTTGACCAATAGCAACATAAATACATGTCACACCAGTACCTTTTTGATTAATAATTGTATCAAGGGCAACAGCTGTTTTACCAGTTTGACGATCTCCAATAATTAACTCACGTTGACCGCGTCCAACTGGAACCATTGAATCAATCGCTTTTAAACCACTTTGTAATGGTTGACTAACAGATTGACGCGCAATTACACCTGGTGCCACTTTTTCAACTGGAGAGGTTAATTTTGAATTAATTGGACCTTTGCCATCAATTGGACGACCAAGAGCATCAACTACACGTCCAACCAATTCAGGACCTACCGGAACCTCTAAAATACGACCAGTACATGATACTTCGTCGCCTTCTTTAATATGCTCATAATCACCAAGAACTACAGCGCCGACAGAGTCGCGCTCCAAGTTCATTGCCATACCATAAACATTTCCTGGGAATAAAATCATTTCCCCTTGCATAACTTCTGATAAACCATAGATACGAACAATACCATCAGTAACTGATACTACTGTACCTTTACTGCGATAGTCACTACTATTTTGAGTGCCGTCGATCTTTGATTTAATAATATCACTAATTTCAGAAGGATTTAATTGCATGAATCGCTCCTATTTTTATTTAGTAAGTTGAGTAGATAAATCACTTAGTCTACCCTTAACGGACCCATCAATAACTTTATCATTGATAGTAACTTTGATTCCAGCCAATAATTCGGGATTAATTACCACTGTTGCAGTAATTTTTTTACCAAACTTTTTAGATAGTAATTCTTCAAAGTCTTGTTTTTCTGTCTGACTCATTGCATAAGCTGATTCAATAATTGCATCACCACGCTTTTGATCTTCAAGAACTAAATCGCGAAAAACTTGATAAATTTCAGGTAAAGCTGAAACTCGATTATTCTCAATTAATATACTTAAAAGATTTGTAACTTCTGTTGAAGCATCACCATTTAAAAGTGTATTAACTACAGAAATTATTTGCGAATCTTTAATTTCTGGATTATTTAATAAATCAGCAAAGTCAGAATTGTCAACAATTTGTTGCAAATCAGATAACCTATCAAGCCAAATACTTTCTTGATTGCTTTGTTTTGCTAAATTAAATAAAGCCTGTGCATACGGATGTGCAATTACACTCAATTCAGCCATGATAATTACAACTCCGCTTTCAATTGAGCTAAAATTTTCTCATGACGAGATTGATCAATTTCAACCCGCAAGATTTGCTCAGTACCGCGAATCACCAAATCGGAAACACGTAGCCGTAAGTCCTCTTTCATGCGCACAAAATCTTGTTCAATCTGAGCCTTAGCATCAGCAATAATTTTGTCACCTTCGATACGAGCACGCTCTTTTGATTCTTCGATAACTTGATTAGCCCTTTTTTCGGCATTAGCAATTATTTCACCCGCACGAGCTTGAATTTTTTTCAACTCTTCGGCAATATTTGCTTCAGCATCCAGTAATTGTTGCTTACCTTTTTCGGCAGCAGCCAAACCATCAGTAATTCTGCTTGCACGTTCTTCAAGCATACCACTAATCGGTGGCCAGACAAATTTCATTGTAAAGAGTACCAACAGAATGAAGGTAATCATTTCTCCGAGCATTGTTGCATTAATATTCACGAGGAATCTCCTTTAAATATTAATTACGACTAGTGAGCATTTTTCAATAATTCTAATGCCGTTGATAAAATAGGATTACTAGTAATTAACCAGAATGCCACACCCACACCAATCATCGCAATCGCATCCAATAAACCAGCAACGATGAACATCTTAATCATCAAACCAGTAGCTAATTCTGGTTGACGAGCTGATGACTCTAGGAATTTACCCCCTAGAATACCGAAACCAATTGCAGTACCACAGGCGCCAAGCCCGATAAGTAGTGCAGCAGCAACAGCAGTTAAACCAGAAATATTAGAAATAATAGCTTCCATTAAAGGCTCCTAAAAAATTAAAAACAAAAAAACACACCAAACAATAAAAAATTAGTGTTCCTCAACTGCGAGGCTTAAATACACCACAGTTAACATCATAAACAAAAACGCTTGAAGAGTAATAATTAATATATGAAAAATCGCCCACGGAGTACCGAGTATCCATTGTAGATACCATGGCAATAGTGCGATTAGAATAAAAATCATTTCACCAGCATACATATTACCAAACAACCGCAATGCAAGCGAGATTGGTTTTGAGAATATTTCAATTAATTGAAATAAAAGATTAAATGGCAACAACCACTTACCAAAAGGTTTAGTTAATAACTCTTTTGACCAACCGCCAACACCTTTAGCCCAAATACTATAGACGATAATTAAAATCAATACTGATAAAGAAAGAGCAAACGTCATATTAATATCAGCTGATGGAACTAGTCGCCAGTGCGCGCCTGGATGACCAAGGCTAGTTGTGAAAAAATTAATAATATCAACTGGTAAATCATCCATTAAATTAAACAGAAAAACCCAGCAAAAGATAGTTAATGCAAGAGGAGCTATAAACTTACTTTTTTTATGATAAGCATCATTTACCTGAGAGCTTACCATTTCAAAAACTAATTCTATAAACAGCTGAAACTTACCTGGATTAGCTACTTTAAAACGTCTTGCTACAATTACAAAAGTAAGTAAAAATAATAAACCTAGCACCCATGAAGTAACTAAAGTATCAATATTAACCGTCCAAAAACCACCAGGGTTTCCAGATAATGTAATCGTATTGAAGGTCAGGTGATGATCAATATATTCAGTTGCTGACGCCATACTTCCTCCAAATTTTATTTTTTTCCTATCAAACCAAGTAAATTGGTCCAATAACCACTAAGCGCAATAACATAAACTATAAACAACGCTAAAGCATTAACATTTTTAAAGATGCTAAACACCAAGAAAAACCCTAACATATTAGCTATAAACTTTAACAATGTTGCCTTTTTGTGCTTGCTATATTTGATACTATAATTTTCAACATTTCGTGATGACACCGTTATAGCGTACACAATAGTCGGGAATATAGCGATAAATATCCCAAGTAGTGAAGAAATAAATGTATTTAAATCTTTATAACAGACTGTTATAAAAATAGACGCACATAATCCCTGAATCAGTTGATACTTAATCACCCTGTTCACAGCTTGTTCCAAGCTATTTACTTTATTGCAAGTCACGATTATAGCATAAACCAAAATTTTTTATTACGTAAAAGCTCATAGTTTACGCCAAATTGTGCCATTTTTACTATCTTCCAAAACAATATTGTTGGATAATAATTCATCACGTATTTTATCTGATAAAGCGAAATCACGATCTAGACGAGCTTGATTACGTTTTACTATCATTTCTTCAATAAATTGTACTGATAATCCCACACCTGATTGTAAAAATTGCTGTGGGTTACTACTTAGTAACCCAATCGTATTAGCTAATGTATAAAGTAATTTTGCTAATTTAGAATTTTTCTCACGATTAATTTCAGTTACTATTTCAAATAGTACACTAATTGCTAATGATGTATTAAAATCATCATCCATAGCATTTTTGAAATTTACCGCATATTTATCTAACCAGTCTATTTCACCAATATTACAATTATCAGCATTAAAATCGTAGTCACGCAATGTTTGATAAATCTTGCTTAAACTATTTTTAGCATCAAGTAAATTATCATAGCTAAAATTTAATGGGCTACGATAATGACTTTTTAGCATGAAATATCTAATTACTTCAGGATTATACTGATTTAGCGCATCACGTAATGTGAAAAAATTCCCTAGCGACTTAGACATTTTTTCATCATTAACATTTAAAAAGCCATTATGCATCCAGTAATTGGCAAATTGGCAATTATTGTGTGCTTCACTTTGAGCTATTTCATTTTCATGGTGAGGAAATTGTAAATCTTGACCACCACCATGAATATCAAAATTTTTACCAAGAATTTCTTCTGACATTGCTGAACACTCAATATGCCAGCCTGGGCGACCATTTCCAAGGGGAGAATCCCAATAAACTTCGTTTTCTTTCGATGCTTTCCATAAAACAAAATCAAGTGGATCTTCTTTATTAAGATCAACATCTACACGTTCACCAGCTCTCAAATCATCTAAAGACTTTCCAGATAACTTGCCATAACCAACAAATTTACGTACTCGGTAATAAACATCTCCATTTTCAGCTTGATATGCATAATTCTTATCAATCAAATCTTGAATAAGATAAACCATCTGAGAAACATATTCAGTAGCTTTTGGCTCATAATCTGGTCGCATAACACCTAAGGAGGCAAAATCTTCATGCATGTATTTTATATAACGCTCAGTTAATTGGTAAATAGTTTCACTATTTTCTTTAGCACGTCGAATAATTTTATCATCTATATCCGTAATGTTTTCGACAAATACTACTTTATAACCACTAGTAATAAACCAACGACGTACCATATCAAAAACAACAGCTTTGCGAGCATGACCTAAATGACAATAGTCATAAACGGTCTGCCCGCAGACATACATTTTTATTTCGTTGGGTTTAATTGGTATAAAATTTTCTTTTTGCTTTGATAAACTATTATAAATTTTCATAAATTAACTATAATACACCTAATAAAATTTATTTGATTTTAATTCCCAGATTTTTAAATTTGCGGTATAAATGAGCTCTATCTACACCTGAAACTTCAGCAATCTTAGTAATATTTCCTTTTTGCTTATTCATATGATATAAGAAATATCTACGCTCTAAAGTTTCTTTAATTCCTTTAAGTTGATTATTTAAATCAAGGGTAATAATTTCAGAAATATCTTCCAAAATTCCATCGCTATTGGTACGCTCTTTTAAAATATGTTTATCAACTAAAGGTAATAACTTACTTAATGAAAGAGGTTTTTCAAGAAAATCTCTAGCTCCAATTCTAATTGCTTCAAGCGCACTAGTTATTGAAGCATGCCCAGACATCATGATAACAGGTGCTGTAATACCATTTGATAAAAATCTTTTAAACAATGATACACCATCCATATCAGGCAACCACACATCCATTAAGATTAGATCAAAACGATTTTCTTTAACAATTTTATCAGCTTCTAATGCATTTTCAGCTAACTTTACTACATAACCCTCATCTTCTAAACATTCGCGTAGTAACTCACGAATACCTAGCTCATCATCTACAATTAATATTAATTTATCCATTTATTTTTAACCTATAATACAGTATTTTGACTAATAAGTGGTAATTTTACTACTACATTGGCACCGTTGTCATTAAATACTTCAATTTTACCATTATGTTCATCAATAATTTTCTTCACAATCGCCATACCAAGTCCGCTTCCTTTAACTCCTTTAGTAGTACGATAAGGTTCAAATAAATTCTCCATTATAATATTCTCAAAACCATTACCATTATCTTTAATTGTAATACCTAGATATTCATTTTGTATATTCAAAACAACTTTAATTAATTTATTTTCAATGTTTTCAATACTTTCTATCGAATTTTTTAATAGATTATGAAATACTTGTCTCAAAAGACTTGAATCTCCCATTATTAAGATTTCATTTTCCGGTATATCAACTTCAAATTTAATATAGTTAATATTTTCATAAAGCGTTAGGAATTGATTAAAGAAATGAACCATTTCTATCTTAGATAAATTAGGTTTATTTATATTTGCAAAATCTCTGAATTTATTAACTAAGTCTTTAAGATCTTCCACTTGAATGATAATTTGTTTAACTAACCTTTGTAAAAATACCTGATCATCATTTGATAATTTAGGTACTAATTTCATTTCAATTCGTTCAGCTGATAACACAATTGGTGTAAGTGGATTTTTTATTTCGTGTGCTAAACGTTTTGCAATATCTGCCCATGCTTGATTTTGTTTTGCTTTAATCAGATTTGTTACATCACTTATTAAGGTCATATATTGACTATTTTCATGAGTTTTAAATTTTATTGTCTTAATATATAGATTTTTAATACTATGTCTATTACGAACAATTACATTTTCTTCCCATTCATTATTTTGTTTTGAGTTTATTTCAATAATGTTTATCAAATCTTCAAGATGTGGATATAAACTCCCCCATTGATTTAATGGAGTTCCTTTTATAGTCTCTAGATCTATATCAAGAATGCTATGACTAATAATATTTATACTCTTAATAATATAATCTTGATCATATACAACAACACTTAAATTTAGGTTATTAATTAAATTTTCAAGGAAATTTTTTGATGCTGTTATTTGATCTTTTTGAAATTTTTCTAACTTTCTTACTCTATCTAAATTATGGCTCATTTCATTAAAAGATGTAATGAGTTGAGATAACTCATCATTACCTTGAAATGAATTATTATTAAGATACGAGCCTTGTTTAATTAATTCAATATTTTCAATTAAATTGCTAATCCTTTTTATTAGGAATTGTGAGAAAAACATTGATAAAAGAACAGCTATTGAAATTGACAATAACACACTGATAATTAATGTGCTAGTGTAAACATCTTTTAAATGATCTTTATTATTAAGTAATCCTAAATATAACTCTTTATTTTGGATTAACTTGCTATTATCTATTCGAATGAAATCTGGTGCAAATTGTGTTAGTGCTATTATTTTATTATCATCATAAAATTGATAATAATAAAATAAATAATTACCGCTATTATCTTTATTAATTTCATAATAATAACCAGAAATTTTTATTTTATCAATAATATACTTAGGTAATATACTTGGAAAATATTTACTATCGTTTTGTTTATCTTGTAACTCTAATATACCATTTTGCTTATAAATGGTCAAGCTTGTAACATCTAAAATATTACGAATTTTTGCTAAATCTGCTTTATCATCATTTTTATCAACTAATTTTAGGTATTCCGCAGCAATCACTGATTTTTTACGCAGTTCTTTAGAAAAGTATTTTATACTCTCTTCCGCTATATTAAAGCTATTATCAAAAAGTTCTTCAATTTGTGGATTAAATAAGCGATTAACTGTATTATCAATAAAGTAATTAGCAATTTTTATATTAATTAACGAAGGTATAACTATTACAGATGATAAAAGTATAAATAATTTCTTAGTTATCCTAGACCCAAAAACATAATTACTTCTAAAAAAAATTTTATAAACAAAAAAAGCAATAGTTATTAACAATAATACTTCTATTATACGATTAAGCTGAATAATTTCTTTATAATCATTTAAATATAACATTACATCATATTTTGAATATATTGTAACGTAGAAATAACTAAAAATTATTAAAATAAATAATACTACTAAAAATCCTATATTAGTTCTTTTCATTTATTAATACCTAAATTTTGATAGTTTAAATATACTCATCGTCTTTGAATCTTGGACTTTGTCGGATTTCACAAAAGACTCCTTATATAGTTCTGTCTACACTGCGTCGTCTTTTTTATCAATCCTTCGCGTGCAAGAGTCAAATACTACGAGTATATGTAACTTTGTGCAGTTGAATTATTTCAAATAATATTAATTTTTATCTTTGTAAATTAATATTTTTAATTATTTTTTTGTACTAGCGCATAATAAAGTGAATCACTATATTCAGTAGGAATAATTTGTAATTCATCTATTAATTTAAATCCTTTAATATTATTTTTAAGCCATGCTATATTATCTTGATTTTCATCACGGAATATTGAACAAGTAATATAAAGAAGGTAACCATTATCTTCTAAACAATTCCATAAACTTAGCACTATTTTACGTTGGCTTTCTGTAAATTTTATAACATCATCATAAGTGCGGTTGATTTTAATATCTGGATTTCTTTTTATTGTACCACTTGCTGAGCAAGGTACATCAGCAACAATCAGGTCAAACTTATTTTTGTCCCACCAATCAAGGTTAAAAGCATCACCAACCATTGTTTTAGCTTTCAGGTCTAATCGTTGTAAATTTTGCTTTATTTTTTCTAAGCGATCAGAACTAATATCCATAGCAGTCAAAGTACAATTGTAATTTTCTAATATTTGACAAGTTTTACCACCAGGTGCTGCACACGCATCAAAAACTTTTTTTGGGATAATATTATTTTGATTTAATATATTTACTACATATTGTGCTGCTACATCCTGTATACTTGATACACCATCTGTAAACAAAGGAACATCTTTAATATCTAATGCTTTTTCTAAACAGATTTTATTATCTTCGTTAATTATATATTTAATGTTATTTTGCTTTAATATTTCAATGTATTCACCCAAAGATCTTTTAGTATAGTTAACTCTTAAACCAAATGCTGGATGATAATTTAAGCCATCTAAAAATTTAAGATAATAATTTTTAAATTGTTTTTTTAATAAATCAATTATCCAATTTGGAAGATTATATTTTAAAGAATAATCTTTTAAAATTAAATTATTTAAACTTTCTTTTTGTCTTTGATATTCACGAAACACCCAATTAATAAATTTTTTATCTTTAGCATTATTTACAAGTTCAACCAATGTGTTTACTACTGCATAATCAGGTTTATTACTATTATTCAGTTCATATAAACCTATTTGAACTATAATCTCATTTTTTTTCGAAATATGTTGTACAATTTTATGAATACAAAATTCAATCGAATAATAATTACGAATAACTCCATATACTATATATTTGATTCGTGAAATATTAATATTACTTTTATGTTTATTAATTTGATCTGTTAAATTTTTACCATTATAAACATTAGTTAATACTTCTATAATTAATTCATAATCACTCATTAGTTATTTATACTTTTAAAATTTAACTTATTTATTATACATTCATTGACGCTAAGGATTGATAAAAAGCAATGACAGATAGAGATACTTTTTTAAAAATCTGTATGTTTCACATGAAACATACAGATTTTTACCAATAATTTTCTACAGCCATATTACCTGGGTTTCCACGCTTGGAAACAGTTAAACCTTTTTCTGCTAACATATGCCTAGTATCACTTACCATTTCTGGATTTCCACAAATCATAACTCTACTATCTTCAATAGTAATTGGAATATTAACAAATTTCTCAAGCTCACCATTTTTTATTAATTCCGTAATACGTCCATAAAGATCACCACCAGAATTTTCACGGGTAACAACTTTAACATATACTAATTTATTTTTAACTAAGTCACCATAATATTCATGCGTAAAGAAATCACTTATTGTGTCTTGGTATGCTAACTCTTCTGCAGTTCTTACACCATGAACCAATATAACTTTATCATATTGTTCCCATATTGTGAAATCATATAATATTGAAATAAAAGGTGCTAAACCAGTGCCTGTTGATAAAAACCATAAATCTTTACCATTTTCAAAGCGATCTGTAGTTAATAATCCATAGTTAGTTTTATCTATAAAAATATCATCATTAATATTAATGTTTTTTAATCGTTGTGTAAATTCACCATCTGGTACAACAATTGAATAAAATTCCAATTCTTCATCATAATCTGCAGACACAATTGAATATGGTCGCCAAACAATAGTATCATCTTCTTTTTTTACACCAAGACGAGCAAATTGACCTGGAATAAATTTAAATGCTTCATTACGTGTAATTCTAAAGCTAAATAAATGATCTGTCCATTGCTTAAGATAAGTTATCTTTTCAATTGTGTATTTATTTTCTTTACTCATAATATATCCTTGCTAGTAATAATCCGCAATTTTATCATTTATATATTATTTATTTAATATATATGTTTTATTATTGTTATTATTAGTGATATAGTTTGTTAACTACTTAAATATAGTAAATTAAATCAGCAAATTAATATACTTTAAAAGATATTAGTAAATAATCTTTACTACGTTACTTAATTGTTAATAAAAAGATATGTAATAAAATTTTTGTTAGCTATTTATTAGTTATTAACAGTTTATCCTTTTCTAATTAACAACTTTTTTATACATTAATTAAATATTTATTAATAAAATGTTTTTATTTATTTGAATTAAACCTATTATTAATTATATAATACTTATATAATATATTATAGTTATTATTAGGCAGCAAATCTGTTAATAAGATAGTTTTATATAATAATTATAGCTACTTATAAATAGTTAAATGCTATTAATAACGTACAATATTTTTTTTGTAATATTGTTAGTTAAATTTTATTTTTTATTTAGTATGTTAATAAGTTAAAGTTATCAACATACTAAATATTAATTACCCACAATTATATGTTAGTAAATGAAGTAAATGGTTACAAAAATTCTAATTATTAGGCTATCTTCTATTGGAGATATTCTTCATACAATGACGGTTTTGCCGGATATTAAAAATAAATTACCGAATTGTGAAATAGATTGGTTAGTTGATGCTAATTTTGAAGGAGTTGTTAAATTAGCATCACTGGTTGATAATGTTATTAGTATTCCTTTAAGAAAATGGAAGAAAAATAAATTAACATGGTTATATAATATTTTAAAGTTTAAAAAAATCACTAAATTAAAACAATATGATTATATTATAGATACACAAGGGCTTATTAAATCTGCTTTTTTAGCGAAGCTATTGTTTTCTGGTCCGGTTTATGGTCTTGATAACAAAAGTGCACGTGAAAAATTTTCCAGCTTATTTTATAATTATAAATATGAGGTTAAGCAAAATAATGTTGCTGTAATCAGATTACGTGGGTTAATATCAAAAATATTTGAATTAGATACTGATTTAAAAGATTATAAGTTCTTAGTTGATACATTAGAAGCACCACTAAAGTTTAAAAATGATTATGTTTTACTATTGCACGGAACTTCAAAAGATAATAAAAAGTGGGATTTAGATAATTGGATTAAATTAATTAACTGGTTTATTGAACATATTGATGAAAATATAGTTGTTACATATAGTAACTCAGAAGAATTAAATTTTGTTAATAAATTAGCAAAGAAAATAACTAATGATAGGTTTGTAGTCATAGATAAATTAAATTTTGCTGAATTAAGTGGCTTAATTAAAAAAAGTAGCTTAGTAATTGGAGTGGATACCGGGTTTACACACATGGCAAATTTACTGCGAATACCAACAATTGCAATCTATTTACATAGCAAGCCATCCTATGTCGGTATTGTTGAAAGTAATATAGCTTTTAATTTAGGTGGGTTTAAAGAAAATGTTAGTTTTGAAGCAGTAACTAATTGTATTACAGGTAATAAATTAATATATACTCATCGTCTTTGAATCTTGGTCTTTGTCGGATTTAAAAAAAGACTCTTGATGTAGTTCTAGCTACACTGCGCCGTCTTTTTTTCTCAATCTTTCTTGTCAAAAAATTAAATACTACGAGTATAAAGTATAAGTTTTGTTTAATAATATTGTTTTAAGGAAATATAATGTTGAATAATGAAATGTTTACATCGCCAGATAAATGTATTAGTGAATGTGAAAAACAAATTGAATTTGCTAATAACTTAATAACTTATTTACAGCAATATATTGTTCAAATGGAAACAATGAAAAATATGGCGAATTCTGCTAAAGCTTTTCAGGATGTAAACCCAGTAAATATGATGCTTCAATTTATGGACTATATGCAAAAGAACCCGAAAGATGATAAATGAGATTAATTTATTCGTTAATTACTTATTTATTAGCGCCTATTTTACCTTTATACTTAATGAAACGTGGGAGAAAAAATCCAGCTTACTTATGTAACTGGAATGAGCGTTTTGGAATTAATTTAGCTAACTCTTGTCAAAAACCAATAATATGGTTACATTCGGTATCAGTTGGTGAAACTAGAGCAATGCAGAAATTGGTTGAGCTAATTTCTAGTAACTTATCTAATTATCAGATTTTGATAACGACAATGACCCCTACAGGTCGTCAAACTGCTCAAACATTATATCCACAAGCAATTGTGCATTATATTCCGTATGATATAAGTTTTTGTGTAAAAAGTTTTTATAAAAATTTTAAACCAAAAATTGGAATAATAATGGAGACTGAAATCTGGCCTAATTTAATATACTTTGCTGAGCGATCTAAGACTTCTATATATCTAGTTAATGCCAGACTATCAAATCGTTCTTTTAGAGGCTATAATCGCTTTAAATTAGCATTACTACCGATTTTAAATAAGTTTAACGGGATTTTATGTCAGGATGCAAATACTGAAAATAATTTTTCTAAACTTGGATACAATGGAAATTTGCAAACAGTAGGTAATACAAAATTTGATTTAGTATTTGATGACTCAAACAAAGATAAGGTAATTGAATTAAAAAAAATATTTGATAACAGGAAAATTATTACCTTTGCTTCAACCAGAGATGGTGAAGAAGAAATTTTATTAAATAATATAGATTTAAATCAAGATGTTATATATTTAATTATTCCAAGACACCCTGAAAGATTTATTGAGCTTGAATTGTTACTTATAAAACACAATATAAATTTTTGCAAGCGTTCTGATAATACAAAAATTAATCCAGAAACTAAGCTTGTAATTGGTGATAGCATGGGTGAAATGCTGGCATATTATGCACTTAGTTATTTAGTTGTAATTGGTGGTAGCTTTAAAGATTTTGGCGGACAAAATCCGATTGAAGCAATTTATATGGGAAAACCAGTAATTTTTGGTAGTTCAATGTTTAATTTTAGTGATGTTGCTATAAATTCAGTTAAATTTGGTTGTGCGATTCAAATTACTTCTGCTTCTGAGTTAGAGAATACTATTAATAAATTGATATTTAATACAAATGAATATGCTTTATTACAAAAGTGTTGTTCGCGATTTATTGATGAGTATTGTGGCGCTTCGCAAAAGATATTTAATTTAGTTTTTAAAGATTTAAAGTAATGTTTCACATGAAACATTACTTTAAGATAAAAAAGAATCGTGATAATTTGAGTTATCGATAGTGTTAATAATATATTTTAGAAAATTATGAAATTTGTAGTAATTAAAAACATAAGTAGCTTCACTAAAGTTTATAAGATGTATGTTTGGTTTTAAGGTAAGTGACTAATAATACTAAGATGATAGTTAATATGATAAGATAATGTGAGAATTAAATTAGAAGTGTAGGAAAAATGAGCGCAAAAGTTATAGTTGTAACAAATCAAAAAGGTGGTTGTGGAAAAACAACGCTAACCATGAATTTAGCTGGTGTTATTGGTTTGCAAGCAAAAGTATTATTGATTGATGGGGATCCGCAAGGAAGTGCAACTCGTTGGGCTTATAGTAGTAGCGATGATAATCCCTTTCCAGCTGCCGTTATGAGTTTGGCAAATATTACAGATAAAGTGAATCGAGAGATAAAGAAATATCTTGAGGATTATGAGTATATTTTTGTTGATTGTCCACCTACAATTGATAATAATTTTACTTCATCCGCACTATTAATTGCTGATTTAGCGCTGATACCAGTTATACCTAGTCCGACTGATTTATGGGCTGCAGTAGGAATACAAAAATTGATCTCTAATGTAAGTGAGATAAACGATAAACTTGTATCACGTTTGGTTGCTAATATGTGTCAGAGTAATATCAGTATTTCTAAAGAAGCTTTAGAGTTGATCACTGAATTTGATTTTCCCAAAACTGAATCTGATATTTATCAGCGCACAGCTTATCGTCAAGCCGCTGCATTTGGTGGCACTGTGTTAGACTTGGATAATCCAAAAGCCAAGCAAGAAATAAAAGAACTAGCTAAAGAAATTCTATCATTAATAAATTAAATTATTAGGAGTAAACAAAATGGCAACTAAATTAACCTCATCATTAAGAAAATCAATTGATGCAGAAAAACAAAGTGTTGAAGATAAACAACCAGAAACAGCTAAAAAAAGAACGGTTCGCAAGGTAACAGTGAAAACAGTGCCAGTTACAGCACCTAAAGTAGCTAAATCAGAAAATGCAAGCCCAGCAAGCAAAGTTGTTAAACCTGAACCAGTAGTGGAAATTAAACCAGTAGCTAAAGATCCTGCTGTAAATATGGCTTCAGAAATTAGAAAATATGCAGGTCCAATGCTTGAATTGGGGAGTTCTAACCCACTTTTGCAAAAGAGTTTGGATATAATTAACGACTCAAATGCTGAAATGGCCAATTATAGCCACGAATTTGTTACTTCGTTTTTGGAAAATCTGCTAGCTATTAATGATGACTTAGCTGATTATATAAAAAAATTAACAGATATAAATAATCTGAGTAATGTACATAACGCTAATTTGGAGTTTCTGACAGTATTACGCAGAAGACAAAAAGAACTTATTGATAAAAATATGCAACTAACAAGTAAGTTAAATTTGTTTCAATTTCCTAAAATATTTTAATAATTTCCAAATCCTTGGCTTTTAGCTAAGGATTTTTTTATACCTTTGTAGCATGGTTTTATTACCATTAATTCCACCACAATGCAAATAAATAATAGGTGCTGATATTTTTTCTGTATTACGAAGAAGAATATCCCAGCCGACAGGATCGTAAACCATATCAAATTCAATTTGGCTGGTATTTTGAATATTAGTAATTGTTTTATATAGCTCAGCGTATGGAGTAGCAAAACGGTATATATTGTTAGCGAGAATATGAGGGATTCTTTGTTTAGTGGTAATTAATGCCTCAAATTGTTTTAATAAGTATTCTGGGCTACCAACACAATTAGTGGTATAAACTTCAAACTCTGGTAAATGCTTTTGCAAATATAAAGCGCTGGTACCTGTACCTGAAGCGATAAAAATTGCTAATTGCTGGAAATTTTGCTGTTGTGCCCATAAGCTGATCTCATGTGCAAGTTGTTGCATCCCATATTCGGCTTCAATTTGCGCGCCACCTTGTTGAATTAGTAGTTGATTATTTTCGATTGTATTAGCTATATTGGCACAGAATGAATTATAATCATTTTTAAGTTCAATAAGCTGCATTCCATTTTGTAAACTTTGCGCTAAATTTCCTGAGATTTCATTTTTTGCTTGGGTAGAAAGATTTTTTATATAGTAAATAAAATTCCATTGCTTTAGCTTTGCCAAATAGGATAATGAATACATCAAGTTAGATTGACTACCGCCATAGCTCACTAAGGTATCAATATGTGGTAATGGGCTTTCTAAGTAATAAGCAAGCTTACGCGCTTTGTTGCCACTAAATTTGGGGTCAAGTAAATCATCGCGTTTGACATAAAAGGTGCGTTGTTGATAATTGAATTGGTTAATAGGAGAATTGATTAAGCGCATTTTTAATAGCTAATTTTATAGCGCGGATATACGAAATTATAACCTAAGCTGTGTAAAGTAAGAATCGTATAATGTGGGTGACTATTTACAGTAAATGAACTATTAAATTGTCCTAAGCTACTTGCATTACCACCAATATAAACGCCTGATTGATTAATCCAGGCTTCATCTAATAATTGTAGTTGTTGCAAGTGATGATGGTAATATGGAGATTCATTTAAAATAGTTTTTATTCCATTTTGATGGAGTTTTTGGATTAGTTTATTCAAATCTAAAGTGTTATCTAATATAATTTGTTTTTTATTAGCCAAATTTAGTTCTTTAATATTGCTTAGGGTAAAATGCTGTGGAAGTAATTTAGGTGCTTGTTGGGTGAAGATGATTAGAGGAATATCATTGTCTTGGCAGAGTAATTCATTGGCAAAATCAATTTTATTGCAATTACGACTGATAAGAATATGTAATAAGTTCTTTGGTTTATTTAATTCTGTGCGAACTTGTTGTAGTTCTGCGATATTTATTTGTGCGGCATAATCATTTTTTTCTGCATTAAGGCTGTTGCTGCCAATAATAACAGCATCGCTGATTGAACGCGCAAGCTGCAAAATCCACCAATCAGCATAACGTTCATGTTTAGTCGCGGCTAAATTGTGTTTGGCAATAGCAAAGCCGCTCTTAAGATCAGGATAGTTTAATTTACCATCAATAGAAAGTGCAAAACAACTAAAAATAAATGGATGGTTAGTAATTTTTGGTAAATATAGATACGAAGATAAGCATTGATTAATATATTCTGATTTTACTGAAATATAGCTTGGTGTCTCTAGTATTGGATTATTGATTAATAGCTTAAATTTAGGATGCATTGTATTATATTCCAGAATAAATTTGCTTATTATGAAACCATAATTCTACTAATTGTTTTGCGTGAATAGGGTACTTATCAACCAGTAATTTAGCAATATCTCGTGCAGCATGCAAAATATCCAGATCTTCCTCCAAATTCGCAAAACGCAATGCGGGTAATCCACTTTGGCGTTGTCCGAGTAGCTCGCCGGGTCCACGGATCAGTAAATCCTGACGTGCGATTTCAAAGCCATCAGTTGAAGTTGAGATAACTTTAAGCCGTTGTTTGGCAATTTCACTGAGTTTATTTTCATAAAGTAAGATACATTGACTCTCTATATCACCACGACCAACTCGACCGCGTAATTGATGAAGTTGTGCTAGACCCATGCGTTCGCTGTGCTCGATAATCATAATGCTGGCATTAGGTACATCGACACCTACTTCAATGACGGTAGTTGCAACTAAAACCTGAGTCCATCCTGACACAAAATCCGCCATGATCTCTGCCTTGTCTTTAGGCTTCATCTTGCCATGTACTAAGCCAACTTTAATTGGTACTAATGCTACGCAAAGTTCGTTATAGGTGTTAATCGCATTTTCTAACTCTAATTTTTCAGATTCTTCAATTAGCGGACAAACCCAATAAGACTGATGTCCCAGGTTAGCATGCTCTCTAACAAATTTTAAGACTTCATTACGGCGATTGTTGTTGATTAGTAAGGTTTTAATCGGAGTCCTACCTGGAGGCAGCTCGTCGATGCTTGAAACGTCTAAATCTGCATAATAACTCATTGCCAGAGAGCGTGGAATTGGCGTTGCTGACATCATTAATTGATGCGGGAACTGATCCTTATTTCCTTTATTAACCAAGGCTAAGCGTTGCTCAACTCCAAAGCGATGCTGTTCATCAATAACAACTAAGCCTAAATTGGCAAATTCAACATTCTTTTGAAATACCGCATGGGTACCAATGATTAATTGCGCGCTACCATCGGCACAAGCTTGTGCTGCTAATTTTTTTTGTTTAGGGGTGAGACTACCTGCTAACCAAACTACTTTAATTGAGAATGGTTCAAGTAACTTACTGATTTTGCTATAGTGCTGCTCAGCTAAAATCTCAGTGGGTGCCATAATTACTGCTTGAAACTGATTTTCAATGGCGGTTAATGCGCTAATAGTAGCAACAATAGTTTTACCGCTACCAACATCACCTTGGAGTAAACGATTCATTTGTTGTGCTTGTGCCATGTCTTGCAATATTTCGCGCAATACTTTATTCTGTGCTTTAGTTAACTCAAATGGTAGCTTAGCCAGCAGTGGAATTAGGTATTGATTGGTGGTTTTAATTGCTGGTGCCGGATGGTGATGCTTGGTAGCATAAATTTTTTGCATTAACAATTGCTGCGCAATTAGTTCATCAAATTTTAATCGTCTTAGCGCTTGTTGTTGATAATTATTAGCAAATTGTTGCGGCGTTAATTTGTGTAATGTTAACAATGCTTGTTCTAAACCTAATAGCTGATGCTTGTCTAGAATGCTTTGCGGTAAAGTTTCCATTATCAAATTAGCATCAAATAATTGATCAACTAAATTAATTATAACGCTGTTTGCTAAGCCGTTGGTGGTAGGGTAAATCGGACTAAAGGTATTACTAAGCTTGACTTCTTCGTTGACGGTTTGAATTTTGGGGTGAACAATAGTTTTGTTACCCATATAGTCATTTTTGATTTCACCATGAGCACGAATTTGTTTACCAATAGCGTATTGGGTTGCATAGCTAGGAAAAAAATGAAAAAACAGTAAAGTGATAATAGAACTACCATCATCGATACGGACTAAAAGTTGTTTGGTCTTTCGATGAACAATTTCATGACCAATAATTTTACCTTGGACCATAACTTGTTGCCCAGGCTTTACTTCAGCAATCGGATAGACTTTGGTTAAATCTTCATAGCGCAATGGAATGTGCAAAGCCAAATCCCAGTAGCAAAGCAGGTTTAATTTGGCTAATTTGGCAGAAATTTTTGCAACGTTGTGCAGAGGTTCAAGAATTTGCATAATGCCAGTAGTATAACTGATTAGTCAGCGTTTGGTATACTTTCAGCATTATGTGACACTGTTTTTAAGTTTGCAGACTCTTTTGATTCTGTAATGTAAGCTGGTAACAATGATTTAGGTGTGGCACTTTCGGCATTAGTTGCTGGTGCATATTGGTTTTTACTCATATTTTGGGTTGGTGCACCTTTTTGCGGTAAATAAAGTGGACCTGAATAACCACAAGCAACAATAAATAAAGTTGGAATAGCCAGCAAGCTAATTTGTTTGAACATGATTTTACCTATTAAATAGATGGTGTGAAAACATCGGAGTAGAAATTACGTTTATCTAATTTTAACTGTGAAGAGGCAATATTATACAAGTTTTCAATCATTGCTGGGTTGCCACAGGCATAAATTTCATGTTGGTTAAGATCATTAAAGCTTTCTTGGATATAATCGGTTACCATTCCCGTATAATAACCTTCAGTTTTATCGTTAGTACATAAGGTAACTTTCAGGTTTAATTGGTTTTGCCAGACTGGCAGGATTTCTGTTAGATAAAAATCTTCTGCTGTGAAATTGCCCCAAATTAAATGTAATTCTCGTTGATTATTTTCAGCAATCATTTGTTCCAAGATTGCTTTAATTGGTGCAAACCCAGTACCAGTACAAACCATTAGGGCTGGTTTAGTGGTATTTTGTAAAGTAAAATTACCCATTGGACCTTTAAAGCGCAAGATTTGGTTGATTGTTAAAGTTTGCCAAGCTGCTTCGGAAAATACACCACCTTGTCGATAGCGTATATGTAATTCAATTATTCCTTTGCTTGTTGGTGAATTTGCAATTGAATAGCTGCGGTTTTTACCTTCATAGATGATATCAATATATTGACCAGCATAAAATTCAAAAATTTGATTAGCCGGTAGTTTTAATTTAAGAATGGCGACACTGCCAACTTTATCAATTGATTCTATTTTAGAGGGCATAGTTTTTATGGGGAATCCATTAGTAAAACCGGGTATATCAAGTATAACGTCGCTATGCGCAGATGCTTTACATAATAGGATATAGTTATTTGCAATATCATCATCGCTTAATGCTATTTTATTATATTCTTCCAGCTCAATGTCACCATGAGTAACTTTACATTTGCAAGCCCCGCAAGAGCCACTTTTACAGCCATGCGGCAGATTAATTTTTGCTTGTAGTGCTGCATTTAGTAAGTTTTCCTGAGCATTAACTGAAAATTCTAGCGATCCTTGCTCGATGGTAACTTTATATCCCATGGTTAAATATCCTATTAAGTTGATATACTATTGCATTATTGTAGCATAATTTAGACTTAAATGGCTAAGCAGCGTTGACATTGATAATGTATATAAATTACACCTAATTACATTTACCGCTAGAAATAAATACTTTGTGTATAAAAATATAGACTGCGCTATAATTCAGCTTATAATGAAATAAAAGGGATGATAACATTGACTAAAAAATTTTTAATAATCGCCGATCCTCTGGAAAAATTTAATATTTATGGCGACTCAACCTATTTGCTGATGTTAACTGCACAAGATTTGAACTACCAAGTTAGCTACTGTTTGCCCGGTGATATATATGCTCTGAATGATCAGGCATTGGCAAATATCAGCGAGCTTGAATTAACTCACGGAGTGGCGCAGATATATAGCACTATGGATTGGTTTAAAGTGGTTGAGCGCTTAGAAGGAGTTAATTTAAAGCATTTTGATGCTATTTTTGTACGAAATGATCCACCGTTTAATATGGAGTATTATTACCTTACCCAGCTTTTAGAATTAGCGGAACGTGCTGGAGTTAAAGTTATTAATCGTCCGGGTATTTTACGTAATTTTAATGAGAAATTAACGATATTAAACTTTCCAGACTTAATTACACCAACCCTAGTCAGCAAAAATAAGCAAGTGATTTTAGAGTTTATTAAACAGCATGGAGTATGTGTTGCCAAACCAATTGATATGATGGCAGGACGTGGGGTGTTTCGTATTGCGAATGACGATCCTAATCAAGGCGCAATTTTAGAGAATCTTACCAATTATTTTAGCCAAACGATTATGGTGCAGAAATTTATTCCTGAAGTTATTTATGGTGATAAACGAATTTTTATCATTAATGGTGAAGTTGTTGATCATTGTTTGTATCGTATTCCTCAAGATGGGCAGATTAGAGGTAATTTAGCCGTTGGTGGTCGTGGTGAAGTGCACCCATTAAATGAAGATGATTATCGAATTGCTAATATAGTAGCTCAGTGGACCAAAGAACATGGGGTAGTTGTGGCTGGAATCGATGTTATTGGTAAATGTTTAACCGAAGTTAATCTTACCAGTCCAACGGCAATGCAGCAGATATATCAGCAAGCAGGAGTTAATGTTGCTGAGTTGATTTTAAAGAATATTTAAAAGGCAATGCTTAGAGAATTTGGAGTAATAAAACCTAAATGATAATCATATAGAATTGAACACTCAGCACCATTGGAAGCTTTACCAGTGTTGCTGCTGGTATTACAAAAATCGAACAGGAACTGAACAGATAATTCAATGCCTGAAATTCACACTATTATTAACGCAAGGTTACAACAAATCCTCAGTTCAATGCATTGCAGTAGCTTGCTGTATGACAAAAGTACAACAAACTTACAACAGAATTTCACAGCTAACGCATGAGGTATAAGTTATACTATTTACTTTTTGTTATCATATATGGTAATATCCCACCATGAATAAGTACGAAATAATCTACTACAGCGATAAAATGCATCCGCTGAGGTGAGATGCACCACTTGAAAGCTTAATTTTGAGCTATAATTTGTAACTAAAAATTGGAG
>JAIEPY010000082.1 GCA_019748155.1 Burkholderiales bacterium
AAATCCATTGGATTACAATTTAGTGATTGTATAAATTTAGCTTAGCCTATACCTATAGGAGGCTGAGTAGTAACTAGATATTGCACCAAATCCAACGAACTTATTTAAACCTGCTTAATTCACAAAATTCATCTTTCATAATTTCAACTCGCTATGTCGGCTGTTCCAAAAATACCTGTTTTTGGAACGTACGTATGTAACCCAATATTGGCAATGGCTAGCGAAGTTCGTTGGATTTTACATGATATCTAAAGGAACCCCAATTACTGTACTCTTTTTTACGTAGATGAGTGCTTATTTGAGTTGCTCGAGGATAGCAGGGTTTTCCAAGGTTGAAATATCTTGGGTGATGGCTTCTCCTCTAGCTAGACTACGCAAAATACGGCGCATTATTTTTCCTGAACGGGTTTTCGGTAAATTTTCACCAAAACGAATTTCATCTGGTTTAGCTAAATTTCCAATTTCTTTACCAACCCATTCGCGTAATTCAGCAATTAACCGTGCTTTATCTTCACCTTGCGGTAGATCACCTTTTGGCATAACGAAGGCAACTATTGATTCTCCTTTGATATCGTGCGGACGACCGACAACAGCAGCTTCTGCAACTTTAGGGTTTGAACCTAATGCCGACTCAATCTCCATTGTTCCTAAGCGGTGCCCTGATACATTTAACACATCATCAACCCTACCAAGGATATGATAGTAACCATGTTCATCACGGTGAGCAGAGTCACCAGCAATATAGTATTTACCTTCACCAATGTCATCTGGATAGTATGATTTAACAAATCGCTCTGGATTATTCCAAATTGTCCTAATCTGTGATGGAAACGGTTTTTTAATTACTAAATAACCACCACTATTATCAGTAATACTATGTCCATTTTCATCGATGATATCAACAAAAACCCCAGGGACTGAGCGAGTGCATGAACCTGGTATCAGCGGAGTAATACCCGGCATCGGAGCTAAAATATTTGAGCCGGTTTCAGTTTGCCACCAAGTATCTACAATCGGACAACGCCCACCACCAATTTCATTAAAATACCACATCCATGCTTCAGGATTAATTGGCTCTCCAACAGAACCCAGTAAACGTAACGATGTAAGATTATAGTTTTTAGGTAAGTCACCACCTGCTTTTATCAATGCACGAATTGCAGTTGGCGCGGTATAGAAAATACTAACTTTGTGCTCTTGAATCATACGCCAAAAACGGTCTGCATAAGGATAAGTCGGTACACCCTCAAAAATGATCTGTGTAGTACCAACCGCAAGAGGTCCATAACAGAGATAGGTATGTCCAGTAATCCAGCCAACATCTGCAGTTGACCAAAAAATATCACTTGGTTTAATATCAAACACCCAGCGCATAGTCGTGATTGCACCCAGCAAATATCCACCGCTAGCGTGTTGTACACCTTTAGGCGTGCCAGTTGAGCCTGAAGTATAAAGAATAAATAAAGGATGTTCTGCATCTACCCACTCTGGTTCGCATGAGTCTGATTGATTACGAACTACATCATGCCACCAAATATCACGTCCTTCAACCCAATTATGTTCTTCACCTGTTCGTCTATGTACAATAACTTTTTCAATTGAGGTATTTTCTGAGAGTTTGAGAGCTTGATTAACATCATCTTTGAGTGGGAAAATTTTTCCACCACGTTTTTGAGCATCTGCAGTGATTAAAACTTTAGCTTGTGCATCGTGAATCCGTTCATGAATCGCTTTAGCTGAGAATCCACCAAATACTACTGAATGAATGGCTCCAATTCGAGCACATGATTGCATCGCCACAACAGCTTCAATACTATTTGGCATATAAATTACTACCCGGTCACCTTTTTTCACGCCAAGAGATTTTAAACCATTGGCAAAACGACAGACTTTATTATGAAGTTCTTTATAAGTTACAGTTTCGACATGCCCAGAATCAGATTCAAAAATAATCGCAGTTTTATGTGGGTGAGTTAAGAGGTGGCGATCTAGACAATTATAAGAAACGTTAAGTGTCCCTTCTTCAAACCATTTGTAAAATGGTGCATTTTCTTGATTTAAAATAGTGCTAAATGGAGTGTACCAATCAATGTACTGACGTGCAAGATCACCCCAATAACCTTCATAGTCAGTGTTCGCTTGTTCAATCATATTTTGATATTGTTGCTCACTACGTATATTTGCCTGAGCTGCAAAATCAGGGTTTACCGGAAATATACGTTGCTCAACTAAAACGGATTGAATATTGGACATATCTAGCTCTCTATTTAAATTGGTTTAATTTAAATTGTTCATTTATTGTACTAAAGAGTAACAATTACATAAACTGTAGTATAGCAAAAAACTAGAATTTTAGTAAGTCTTTGGTTGCTGCGCCGCAATATTCACTGAGCTAAAATAGTATAGCAGGAAAGTGTTTAAACTACCTGCCTTATTTATGATTTATAGTAATAGAAATATTTAATTTCTACGTTTTATTTGACGCTTACTTGAATGATTCCAGAATTAATTAGCATAGCACCACAATTTACTGAACTAAATTCTGTATCATCGCTGATTAAAGCAATTTGTTGTAAAATTTCGCGCATATTTCCCGCGATAGTCAGGTTGTCGGTAAAATGACTGATTTCACCATTAATTACGACTAATGCTGAAGCACCTACCGAATAATCGCCTGTCACCATGTTTAAGCCATGTCCGATTGTTTCAATGACAATCAAACCATTTTGCATTTCGCGCGCAAGAGATTCTAAATCGCCATGATGATTAGGCGTGACGTGGATATTATGGCTTCCTCCGGCATTTCCTGTTGAACGCATATTCATTTTGCGAGCAGTGTAACTAGATAAGAAGTAACCTTGAATCTTACCAGATTCAATTATAGTTCTTCGTGCCACAACACTACCTTCATTGTCAAAATAGCAGCTAGCAAGTCCATGGACTACAAACGGATCTTCATACATATTAAACCAATCTGGCAAAACTTGCTGTCCCAGACTATCATTTAAAAAGCTTAACTTGCGATAGAGACTTCCGCCGCTTAGCGCGCCAATTAAACTTCCGATTATTGACTTGGCTATAGTACTTTCAAAGATTACAGCTGGTTTTCCGGATGTATAACTGCCGCTATTTAAACGTCTTTTGATTCGGTTAACAGTTTTTTTTGCTAGCTCATCGTTGGCGCTCAAGTTTGTAAAAATACGGCTGGAACTATACCAGTAATCAGTTTGCATTCCTTGCGCATTTTTACCGATTAAACTCAGCGATTTGGAGTAACGTGAAGTTTGATAACCATGATTCAAGCCATGAGAGTTGGCAGTTACAAAATTATAACGGGTAAGTGTGGTTGATGCGCCATCAGATACGCTAATAAGTGCTTCCATGTCTAAAGCTATTTGTTCCAGCTCTTTAGTCTGCGTGATTAATTCGCTATTATTAATCGGGTATGGAGCATAGAGCTGTAAATCTTCATGTAGTGAAGTTACTATATATTCTTTTTCGAGTAAACCATTAGCGCTATCTTCTTCAGTATAGCGGGCTATATCTAGTGCTTGGCGGATAAGTTCCCGGCTATTTTCTAGCTTAATACTGCTGATACCGATATGACCTTTTTTGTGCCCCATATAGACAGTTAGTAAGAGTTGATTTTCATGGCTGGTTTCGAAATTTTCGATTTCCTGATTTAAAACTTCAATATCAGTAGAAATGCTTTCGCTTAGCTCAACTTGGGCATCTGATGCTCCTTCTTGCTGAGCTTGATGAATTATCTCATTGGCAATCTCGTTTAATTGGGTTTGTGTATAAAGGAAATCTAGCTTAGTCATAATATTCTTTCACATGAAATTTGGCTGAGGCAATATTTTAACTCATAATCACTTACTAAAATATAGTAAGATTATGCCTAATACTATATATTTTAAGTGATAAAAAATTAAACAATGAATAATAATCTGCATAGTGATAACGAAGAAGAAGTAATCCTTAGCCGTACCAAACGTAAAGAACAAGTTGAAGCGCTTCAGGATTTAGGAATTGAATTAGTTAAAACCTCTAAAGAAAAGCTGATCAAACTTGACCTACCCGCAACTTTGTTTGAAGCAATCAAGTTGGCACAAAAAATTACGGCTAATGGAGCAATACGCCGTCAATATCAATATATCGGTAAGTTAATGCGTCAGGTTGATGCAGAAGCAATTAAGAGTCGACTGGAGTATCTCAACGGGGATGATATCAAATCAACTCAGGTTTTTCATTTGGCTGAGAAATGGCGCGATGATCTGCTCAATTCTGGCGATGAAGCTCTTGATCGCTTTAGTGCTACATATTCTAATTTTGATATCAGTGAGTTAAGAAGCTTGCTTCGAGCCGTCCGCAAAGAGCGTGAACTTCAGCAAAATCGTAATTTCACCAAGTTATTTCGTTTAATTCGAACTATTATAGAGGGTAACAGTTAATGAATCAGATTCAAATTGCAATTATTGGTGTTGTCGCGTGTATTGTCTTGATAATTATAGGGTATTATATTTATCAGGAAAATAAATTCAAGAAAATGATCGAAAATAATTTCAATCAGGCAACTGGTGATGCTTTAAATGACACTCAAGGAGTCGTTTTTGAAAACCAAGCAGAGAATAAACTCAGTAGTTTTGAAACTTCGCATAAAGATCTAGAGTTAAAACAGGTTGAAACCAGATTGGAGCAAAAAGAGATTAATTTTGCCCCACTTCTGGATGCTCCCTCTAATGAAAATATTTCGCCGAATGCTAAGTTTAATAAATTTGACCAAGTCGAATTTCCTATTGTTGATAAAGTTAGCTTAAATCTAGATCACGTGGTTGATATTTGTTTTGAAGGTGTTGTAAAACTTAAAATGTTGCCGGATATTAGTCAGTTTACTGCTAAAAGTGCAACTTATTATATATTAGAAAAAAATTTGAAATGGAACATGTTTGAACGTGGTAAAAAATATGTGGCAAGTGGAGTGCGACTAGTAGTTAATTTGGTTGACTCAGAGGGGGTAATGTCTGAATTACAACTAATTAACATATTTAATGAATTGGCTAAATTTGCCTTGCATCATGAAGGACATATTCGTCAAACTGATTCCGAGCTGGAACTACGTAAAATTCAGCAACAACTTAAACAAGTTGCAAATAGTGAACTTGAGCTAGGGTTATATATGGTAAATAAAGATGCTGTGGAGTTTCGCCATTTAAATAAGTATTTTGTAAGTAATGGTTTTAGAAATAACGATGGTATTTTTGAATATGTTATAGATGGTAAGGTTTATTTTGATATTCGTGATGAAAATAGTAAGCCATTAAACGAGTTGGGTAATTATCGCACGTTTTCAATTTATTCAAAACTTCATCATCATGCTAATCCAATGGATGTAATTGATAGAATTTTTGACTTTGCAGAGAACTATATGCAATATTTTGAATCAAGATTACTCACTACGAATAAACTTGTAATGACAGAAAAAGATTTTGTTGCTCTGGAAAAACAGGTCACTAACTATATCAATACTTGTAAGCGTCAAAATATTCAGCTCGGCTCAGAACTTATTTTACGGGTTTTGCCGTAACCCAGTTTAATGATAATTCCTCATCCTTAGGTGAGGTTTTTTATTTGGAGATGTGCTATGAATGATATCATAGTAGATAACGAACTATCTGATTATTGGCTTGATGTATGTCAGCGCAGTATTTTATTTATGGATGTAATGCGTCGCCGTGGGAATGATATGGTTGCTATGACTAGTCAAAATTCCAGTACCGTATTGACTTTTGCAATTGAAAAAATTCTTGATGGCGCTAGTTTTACTCCGCCGATTAATTATTGGTTGGCTCGGGTCATTCCATTGCAGCATCCTACTGATATGAATAAACGTCCATATGTTGTTCAAGATCCTCGTGCTGGTCGTGGTCCTGGGATAGCAGGATTTAAAAAGGATAGCGAAATTGGTGCTGCGTTGAAGCATGGGCATCCAGTTTATTTTATTGGTTTTGATGCTGAGCCAATCGGCGAACAAAGTTATGAAGATGTTATTCGTGGACAAATTAAGTTTTATCGGGAAGTAGCCAGATTACACCCTTGTGCTCCTAAATTATGTGCGATCGGTAATTGTGCTGCTGGCTATTTAACCATGTTTAGTGCCATGCAGGAGCCAGAGCTGTTTGGTCCAGTATTAATTGCGGGATCGCCATTATCATACTGGAATGGTGAACGTGGGCGTAATCCAATGCGCTATATAGGCGGAATGCTTGGCGGATCGTGGATGGTATCTCTACTTGGTGATATTGGTGGTGGACGATTTGATGGTACCAATTTGGTGATGAATTTTAATATCTTAAATTTTGATAATTTCTTATGGGGCAAACAGTATGATTTGTTTGCGAATGTAGATCAAAATAGCGAAAGATTTTTACAGTTTGAACGCTGGTTAGGATCATTTGGCGAATTAAATCGTAGTGAAATTAAATGGGTTGTAAATAAATTTTTTGTAGGTAATCAATTAACGACCGGAATGTTAACAACTAGTGATGGAATTAAGTTAGACCCGCGTGAAATTAGTTCTCCGATTGTTACTTTTATTTCTGATGGTGATAATATTAGCCCTCCGGCACAATCTGCTGGATGGATTGCTGATTTATATCAGGATGTTGATGAAATTATTGCTCGTGGTAAAACTATTATCTACTGTCTCAATCATAAAGTAGGACATCTGGCACTCTTTACTGGTGGTAAAGTCGCAAAACGTGAAAGTCAATTATTTGTGGAAAATATGGATACAATTGATTTATTGCCGCCTGGATTATACGAACTAGTTTTGGAAACTCCGGAAGATGCTGAAAATGATACTCCATTACATGCTAAGTACGTTGCTCGAACTATCGAGGATATAAAAGACCTCGGTTATAATAGCGAAGAAGATGATCGTGCATTTGCTACCGTTAATAAGTGTTCTCAGGCATTAGATGGTTTTTATGAAAGCTTTATCCATCCGTTATTTAGGATGTATCACAATCCATCAGTTGCACGAATGGCGAAAGATGCACAACCTTTACGTTGGAATTATTGGTTATTTTCTGAAAAATATAATCCGGCAATGAAGGTTTTTGCTACATTGACGGAACAAGTTAAAAATGATCGTAAGCCAGTATCTGAAGATAACCAATGGCTGATTTGGCAGGATACTCAAGCTAAATTTATTGCCAGCTATTTACATAATCTGCAAAATTTACGTGATAACTTGATGGAACAGGTGTTTTTTGATGTGTGGGGCAATCAAGCCGTGCAGAAATATTGGAATACGGATGTTGCTATTCCGCGTTATACGCCAAGCTTAACTCAATTTGAACGTGATAAGTTAATGACAAATTATACAGCTGAGACTTTGCAAAAAATGCCAGTAACTTCACGTTTAGGCGCAATCTTTCGCGTCGTTGCGCTACTGCTGGTTGGACGTCATGAAATTAAAGCCTCCAATGCCGCAATATTAATCAATTGGGCTAAGAAAAACTACCCGCAAATGAGTGATGATGAATTAAGACAAGTTATTAGTTCTCAGGTAACGGTAGTATGGCAAGATAAAGATAATGCATTGAACGAACTGCGTAAATTTGTTATGTCTAAAGATGAAGCAGAACAACTAGTTCTTGCCGTTGAGGATATTTTGACTCAAATAGGTGATGTACCAGCACGAATGGTTGTAGCTCTGCATGAATTGGCACAAAAATTAAATATTATTGATTGAGTATATATGTCAGATCTATTTTCACCAAGCAATCCACAAGAACAGGAAATTATTTCTCTTACAAACGAATTAAATCATCATAATCAGCTTTATCATAGCCATGATGCGCCAATAATCAGTGATGAGGAATATGATCGCTTATTTAGGCGTTTGCTGGAGTTAGAGATTAGCTATCCTCAATACAAACAAAGCAATAGTCCAACTCAGCGGATTGGTGGAGCTGTGCTGAGTGAATTTAATCAATATCCGCATCAAATTCCAATGTTATCCTTAAATAATGTTTTTTTGGACACTGAGCAAGAGGAATCACTTTTACGTCATCATGAATTATTTCAATTTACGGCTAGAGTTGCCAAAGAGTTGGCATTAGATGAGAGTCAGTTGGAATTTATTGCTTCTCCAAAGTATGATGGTGTGGCAATTAGTTTACTTTATGAAAATGGAGTTTTGGTTCGCGCGCTTACCCGTGGTGATGGTTTTACTGGTGAAGACGTGACTGCTAATGTTAAAACCATTCGTAATATACCGCTTAAGATATCCAGTGATTTACTCGCTCCGGAAGTTATTGAAGTAAGGGGCGAAATTTTAATCTTAAATTCAGACTTTGTCAGTTTAAATCAGAAGCAAAATGAAAATGCTGGTAAACTTTATGCTAATCCGCGTAATTTGGCAGCTGGTAGTATTCGTCAGTTAGATAGCGCGATTACTGCTTCCCGCCCTTTACGGTTCTATGCTTATGCATTGGCGCAATATAGTGGTGGAGAATTTGCTTCATTTAATCAAGAGTTAGACTTTTTAAAATCTGCGGGCTTTACTATTGCCAATGAATGTAGCCTGTTACAAGGTAATTTGCAGCTAAGTACCTATTATGAGCAAATGATGACGAAACGTAATGATTTGTCTTTTGGCATTGATGGTGTAGTTTATAAATTAAATTCAATAGCCGGACAGCAAAAACTTGGTTTTGTTGCTCGTGCACCACGCTTTGCGATTGCGTATAAATTTCCCGCGCTGGAAGTTGAATCTGAAATACTTGCAATTGATGTTCAAGTCGGACGAACTGGTGCGTTAACTCCGGTTGCGCGAATCAAGCCCGTGAATGTTGCTGGCGTGGTAGTAACTAATGCCACCTTGCACAATCAGGATGAGATTCGCCGTAAAGATGTCCGCGTCGGTGATATTGTGTTGGTGCGTCGTGCTGGTGATGTTATCCCGGAAATTTCTAGGTCGCTGATTGAACGTAGATCTGCTCCACTGAAAGAATTTAGTATGCCACAAGAATGTCCGGTATGTGGTTCACATGTGATACAGGAAGAAGATGAAACTATTATGCGCTGTTCCGGTGGGTTGTATTGCATCGCGCAAAAAAAACAAGCAATTACTCACTTTTGCAGTAAATTAGCATTGAATATTGATGGGCTTGGTGAAAAGAGTGTTGAGCAATTAGTTGATGCTGGGCTCATTACTAATGTTGCGGATATTTTTCGTCTGCGGGTCGAGCAGCTGCTAGAGCTAGAACGCTTTGCTGAGAAGAGTGCGGCTAATCTAATTGCGGCGATTGAGAAAAGTAAGGCTACGACTTTTCCTCGGCTTATTTATGCGTTAGGAATTCGCCATGTCGGAGAGAGTTCAGCTAAAGATTTAGCGCGTGCCTTTGGTAACTTAGAGGCTTTAATCTCAGCAAATAAAGAACAGCTGTTACAGGTAAGAGATGTCGGTGAAGTTGTCGCTGCGTCAATTATTAACTTTTTTAGTGAAGAGCATAATTGTAAAATTATTGAAGAATTATTAGCGCTTAATGTGAATTATCCTAAATTAATTGCAAATAACTCATACCATGCAGAGGTTAGCGCTAAAACATTTGTAATTACAGGCAGTTTTGTTAATTTTAAACGTGATGAAATTAAAGCTGTTCTTGAAGATTTTGGTGCAAAAGTTGCAGGGAGTGTTTCTAAAAAAACTGATTATGTAATAGTTGGCAGTGATGCTGGGAGTAAGCTCGATAAAGCCAATGAGCTAGGGATTAAGTTGATTGACGAAGCAGGATTAGCGCTATTATTAGCGGAATTAGAGAATGGGGATTTACGCAAAGTTAAGAAACTTTCAGGAAATTAGCTAATAGTTGTTTACCATTCTGTGTGCTTATTGATTCTGGGTGAAACTGGACTCCAAATATTGCTAGCTTTTGATGGTGAATAGCCATAATTTCACCGTCGCTAGTTTCTGCGCTTATTTTTATCTCTTTATCTATCATGGATCTATTTTCAATTAACAATGAGTGATAGCGGGTTACCTCAAAACTTGCTGGCAGATTATTGAAGATTCCACCGTTATTATGGGTAATTTTACTGATAATACCATGACAGATCTGTTCTGCGGTAACTATTTTTGCACCAAAAACCTCTGCGATTAACTGATGCCCCAAACAGATCCCTAAGAGTGGAATTTTGTGTTCTATTGCTTGTTTGATTAATTCTTTAGTGGCGATTAACTCCTGATCTCTCGGGTGTCCAGGTCCAGGTCCGATAATGATGTGACTAGGGTTAATTTTGGCTAATGTTGCGCTATTAATTTGATCGGTTTTAAGCATGCAATACTCAGCCATAATTGCGCGGCAATAATCAGCAATCATGGCGCTAAATGAATCATAATGATCTATTATCAGTAGCATGATCTATTCTTTCCCTCTAACTAGATTACAGCGTATCATTCCACGCACATCATTACAGAGATAAACCTCATCAGCATCATAGAGCATTTGCTCACTAATTGCTTGTTCGCTGATTTTTCCAGTGCGTAGTAGATTAGCGCGGTAAATTCCATCCAGTAATCCTTGATTAATTGGCGAAGTTAGCCATTTCCCGCGATATTCAATAATCACATTATGGTAACGTGCTTCGGTAATAACTCCATCCTGATTAATAAATATCAATTCATCAATACCTGATGGCTTATAGTCACGATCGAGTTGGGTATAAAGTCCGCGGCTAAGGATACTATCGGATTTATGGCAAAATAATCCATGACTGCTATCAATTTTAACTGGTGAGAGCATAACCTTTAAAGATTCCGGATTATCGCCAATTATGCTATGTTCAATTTTTACAGCACCCAGATAATTTAATTCCACGCGTAGTTTATAACGCTTATCAATTGAAATATTCAAATTGGTATATTCTTGGATTAATCTTCTAATTTTCTCGAGATCACAGTTAAAGATTAGTTTATCTGCAGAGCTTTTTAGGCGTGCCAGGTGTTCTTCCTGATTGATAATTATGCCGCTCTTAATAAGACATGACTCAATTAAGTTAAATTCAGGTTGATAAAACTTATGGATAAAGCGCAGCTTGGTGATAATTTCCTGCCACTCTTCCAATGCTGTCGATTGAACCGTGACTCCACCGCCAACGCCCATCTTAAAGTGTTGTTGGTGAACTGGCTCCGAGTTAAGCGTGCGGATTGCTACGTTAAACTGCATATCGTTATTAGGTAGAATATAGCCAATCGCGCCAGTGTAAACATCTCGTGGATAATTTTCAATTTGCTCAATTAACTGCATGGTGCGAAGTTTGGGGGCGCCAGTGATTGAGCCACACGGGAAAAGCCCCTTGATAATTGTTGTGAAATCAGTCGTGTTGTCAATAGTTCCTTTAATTGAGCTTGTCATTTGAAATACGCTTTGATATTCTTCAATTGCAAATAGGGCAGGCACCTCAACTGATCCAGTATGGCAAAATTTAGCTAAGTCATTGCGAAGCAAATCGACGATAATTAAATTTTCTGCTCGATTTTTGGCATCATTCTGTAAAAATTCATAGTTTAATTGATCTTCTTGTGGCGTATTTCCACGTTGGATAGTGCCTTTCATAGGTCGAACGTTAATGGTTGAGCCAGCTTTTTTAAAAAATAGCTCTGGTGAAATAGAAATTACTGATCTCGAGGCAAATGGTAAATATGCCGCGTAATTAACCGGATGGCTACGACTTAACTGGTAGTACAGATTTACAGAGTCAGACATTTGATTGGTACTGATGCTAAGAGCTGATGTCAGATTGAGCTGATAGGTATTTCCCAGGCGCAGCTGTTGCTGAACTTGTTCAAATTTTTGCTGATATTTATCATAATCAGAGGCTAATTCAAGATAGTTAAATTTAATTTCTGGGCTATTATGAGCAAATTCAGGCATTAGTTGTACTAGATCCTGCGCGGCAAATTTCTGTGCAGATTTATAAGCTATAAAATGCAAGAGCGGAGTGGTGCCAGGTGTGAGGTTTAAATTGGAATAGAGGGCATTTGCGGCTTGGTAGCTAATATATCCTGCCACATAATATCCTTGGGTGTGATAGTCTTCAATTTGTTTGAGCGCGCTATCAAACTCTTCTGCTTGCTGCACTAAAATTTCTGCTACCGGATCGCTAAAATAGTAGCTATTTGCTTGAGCACAATTTAAGCAGTCTTCAAAAATAGCAAATTTCATATGGTCTTAGTTGTTTCTAATTTAGTGTATAACATTAGTGATTAATAATTATTTTACCATGGTATAAATAAAATATACTAGCCGATAATTTAGATGTCGCGATCATTATATTTTATAAGTTGATATACTCGAGCAGATTCATCATACTAGGTCGTTAATGAGCTCCTCACCGACTATACTTTTGTGTTGCAACTTTGAGTGCTGCTATCAGACTCGAACTCGAAGCTCTACCGCTACCTGCTAAATCTAATGCGGTACCGTGATCAACTGAGGTACGGATAATTGGCAATCCTAATGTAGTATTAACACCATGCTCAAATCCTGAGAACTTAACCACCGGTAAACCTTGATCATGATACATTGCCAAAATTACATCAAACTCAGCGTGGCGATTAAATATTGTGTCAGCAGGGAAGCTGCCAGTCACATTATAGCCGCGCTGTTGCCAAGAACTAATTACTGGATTTATAATCTCAATTTCTTCGCGTCCAAGGTATCCATTTTCTCCTGCATGGGGGTTTAGTCCACATACGGCAACTCTTGGTTGGCTAATAGCAAAATACTCATGAAAAGATTGATGAATGACATTCAATGCTTGCTCTAAGTTAGTTGATGTAATTTGTGCAGGTATATCTTTTAGTGGCAGGTGGGTAGTTAGGAGCGCAACTTTCAAAATTTGGTTGCTTAGCATCATTACTACTTTTGGAATATTAAATTTTTCTGCAAAATATTCGGTATGCCCGCTAAATTTAGTTCCTGCTTGATTTATAATATCTTTATTAATCGGGGCGGTTACAATGATTTTACTTAGTTGCTTTTTACACAGCTCAATCGCCTTGTCTAAGGTAGCTAAGACGTAAGGTGCATTGCTTATATCCGGAATTCCTAAACAATCATGCTTTAAACAAGCCGTGTGTAATACATTCAGCTTTTGCGGATCAAAATCATCCTGCTCAGGATCTTTTATTTGATTAAATTCAATTACTTTATTCAATAACGCTGCTCGATTTTTTAATAATTCAATATCACCAATAATGAGTAAGCGATAATCATTATTATAACTCGAATTAGCCAAATCAAGGCAGATCTCCGGACCTATTCCAGCTGGTTCACCACTAGTAACACAAATTAGTGAAGGTTGATCAATCATCGCTGATTTTGACATATGCCATTTCTTTCAAATTACGCACCCATTCAGTATAAAGCATCTGTGCTTTAGTATCGCGTAGTTCCATCCGGATTTCAGCTTTTTCTTTGTCGTTAGCCAAATTACTATCGCGAGTATCCATTACTTCTAAAATATGCCAGCCAAATGGGGAACGAATTGCTTGACTAATTTGTCCAATTGGAGTAGTAAGCATCGCATGTTCAAACTGCGGTACCGTATCGCCTTTACTTACCCAGCCAATATCGCCACCTTTTAGACTGCTAGTATCTTCTGAGTATTGCTTTGCTAGCGCTACAAACTCTTGGCTTTCACGAGCTGGATCTCCGCTATATTTAACTATTTTAGCACGGATATCATTGATTTTTTGATGCGCTTCATCATCACTGGTGAGTTCATTTACCTTTATTAATATGTGTCGTACATTGTATTGGCGGACAATCTGCGGCGTTCCGTGTTGTTTGATTCCATTAACTTTAAAAATAAAGAAGCCAACTGGCAATTTGATTACCTGAGTGATTTCACCTTGTTTTAATCCTGTTAGCTGGTTGAGAATAATTGGCGGTAGTGAGGTATTACTTTTCCAACCCAAATCACCACCAGTCAGGGCATTGGGAGCAGAAGAGTATTTGATTGCCATCTGGTCAAAGGATTGTCCTTGTTTAAGGAGTTGATAGATCATGTCAGCTTGTTTCTGTTTTTGAGCAATAACTTCTTGCATTGCTTGTTCCGGCATATTAATAACAATATCGGCTAAACGATAATCAATTTTATTTTTATAAGTTTCACTATTTAGTATACGTGTAACTTCATCCTCATTAATAACTACCCGTCCATCAACTTCACGTTGCTTGAGTTTTTCAATTGTAATTTGATCGCGAATTTGACTACGAAAATCATCATAGCTTAATCCTTGAGATGCAAGTTTTTGGTGCATCTGTTCATCAGTTATTCGTTGTGCTTTTTCATTGGCTGCAATTGAATCATTAACCTCTGCATCTGAGGTTCTAATACCGCCACGCTGAGCCAAATCTAGCTGAATTTGCTGCATAATCATTTGCTCTAAAACTTTATTTTTTAAATCTGCTGTATTGGTGTCTTTAATACCTCGTTCAGATAAATTAAATTTAGCTTGAGCCATCTGATTGGTCAATTCATTTTGAGTGATAATTCGTTTGTTTACATAGGCAACAATTTTATTGATTGGCTTTAGTGGTGCTGAGTTAACTGCTTTTACAGGTGCCGGCGCTATTGGAGCAGGGGTTGGTTTTGGCAATATTTGTGCAGAACTGCTTTCAGCTATTTTAGTTGCTGAATTATTTGATTCTATTTGATCGGCAAAAACACTGCCAAAGCAAAATGCCATTATAATAGTTGAAATATATTTTATATTCACAATAGCTCCTACTGGAATTGATTTTGTTGAAGTTGACCAACGGGTATATAACCAGGAACACCAATTTTAAGATTACTGCTTGGATCTCCAGATCCAACGTTACCGATACCTTTAAACGAGAAATTTAACAGGTAATTTTGTTGTACTTGATTGTAGTTAAAGATAAATTGTTGATATACTGCACTAACAGTATAACAACCGCCGTTATACTCCAAACCACCAAGGAAATTTAGCATTAACCCGCGAGTAAAATCATAGTTAGTTCGCCCAACTGCATAGATATTGTCATAAATTGGCCATTGTCCAGCAACATTAAGTGCGTATTGATTTTCGTAACCAATTGGGGTAAAAGCCTGTCCAGGGGTATATGCATAATATAGCAATGGTACATTATATTGATATCCATAGCCGATAGTCAAAATTTTACCGTCATCAGGATTAAATTTCATTCCAACGTTCCAGGCATCAATAGTATCATAGACGGTATCGTATTGGAAATTAGCATTAGTTGAAAATTGCTTGCTCCAATTGTTATTCAATTCAGCGATTAGATTTGGAGTTGGCAAAAATAACTGCGAATCTTGGGTTGTATTTCCATAAAGGAAATTATTCTCTGGAGTAATGTAGTAGCGATAACCTAAGCTAAAATTCATTAATTCGGTGCCATTGGCATCATTTAAAATGCGGGTTGTTCCACCAATAGTTATATCATTTGCCATATTAATCCGGTCATAACCCGAGAAACGATTCTCGCTAAATAACTGGTTATAGTTATATGTTGCAGTTGCAGTATCAAAAATTGGAAGATTGGATTGATTTTGTTCCGGTATATACAAATAATATGCTCGTGGTTCAAAAGTTTGGGTATAACTGCCACCAGATAACCCCATTGGGCGATCAAAGTACAATCCGGTATCTAAGGAGGTTATCGGTAACGCTCGATTTAATTGTCCAGCAGAATTAGGGTAGCCCGGATCAGCTCCGACATTATAGTAGGTGTAACTATAGCCAAATTTGGGCGTTGCGTAACCCCATGCGGATTGAAAAGGATATTTTACGCTTGGATAGAGCATTGTTCGTTCGCCACTTTGCATTGCCGGAGATTGAAAATTAGTATATTGACTTAATAAATTCCACTTTAATCCACTTGAGCCAATATCTTGATCATTGACATTAAAATTTATGGCTGGATAAGATGAATAAATTGGAATTGTCGTTCCGTAGCCATAAGGATATAAAGTTTGGTAATTCACGACTTTAACGCTAGCTAAACCCCAGCTTGGTTTGTATTGCGCAAATGCTGATTGTTCCAAATTGACATTATCTGTTACTGAGTAGAAGTTACCGAAATCATTGAAATAGTTATTATCCGATACTACATTATAATTATACCCAGTAGTAACGTATTGCATTGGGCTATACGTATCATTCAAACTCCAATAGTAACGGTAGGTGTTTGGGCTTGTCCCACCATAAGAGTCAGGTACTTGTTCTGTGTAAATGGAGCCAACATTAGATTCGGTCATATAGCGAAATTTATCAGTAATCATTAATCCTTGACGGGTCCAGTATTCAGGGGTAATCGTCATATCATAGTTGGGAGCCATATTCCAGTAGTATGCTTCCGAGAACATTGTTCCGGACGTGCTTGTTCCACCAAAATTTGGCGTGAGCCATCCAGATTTTCTTTCCCCAAGAGGAAAGGTCATATATGGTGAAGCAAATATTGGAATTGACTCGAAATACATCGTTGCATTTCTGGCAGTACCTTCTGAATTTTGATAATCAAAGGTCATTTTATTGGATTTTATATACCAAGCTGGATCGTTTGGGTTACACGCTGTCATGAAACCATTATCTATGGTCATATGCTTACTATCTTGCGTTGAAATTGACTCACCTGTGGCGCTAATATTCTCTTTATTATAAAATGCTCGTGCTTGGGTAAATGTACCTTTATTTAAGTCAAGGTAATAATCAGCCCACTTTCCTTGTACTGCATCATATTCACGGGTTAATACGTAGTTATCACCTAAAGTTGCGCGGTCGTGCGCTTGATCGTAGATTAACCAATCCGAAGTAATGGTTTGGCTTTCTTTGTAACCAATTACATGACCTTGTGCGATATGAGTTTGTTTGCTTTGCCCTGTAATAGTGTCTGCTTGAACAAACATTGATTGTGATTCTATTTGAGGTATAGTTACGCTATCGGCACCAGATTTTTCATACCAATCAAAATCTTGGGTTGTACACAGCTGAGGAACTGACTCTGAAGATGATTGCGCCAAATAATTTAACGCAGTCAATGGATAGCCGGACTTAAGTAGTCCAATGCTCGCCATTAGTGTTATAAATATCTTCTTTTTAGTTGCCATGTGCCTAAATTTGCCCAGTAAACGGTCTAATCAAAAGGATAGATTATATCATGGATTGCTTGTTCTGTGATAAGCGCTAATGGCGTAAGGCTGACATTAAGGCTAGAGTATATGCGTGCACTAACAAAGTCCAGGATTCAAAGATACTATCTAATATGTTAAAATAGCGGGACTTAATTTATCCAAAATATAAAAGAAACACTATGACTATCCAACAAGACTACCATGAGATAACGGCAAATATTGATAATTTTATCCAAAGACCAGCACAATTAGAGATGGTCGAAGCCATTGATAATTGCTTTGCTAATGTTAGTGAAGAAATTAAAGATGGGCACAACCTCTGCCTGATTGAAGCACCTACTGGAACAGGAAAGAGTTTTGCTTATATTTTGGCGGGAACAGATAATGCCAAGCGTAAGAATAAGAAATTTATCATCAGTACGGCAACTAAAACTCTGCAAGGTCAACTTTACAACAAAGATTTGCCACAGTTTATCAAGCATAGTGGTAATCGATTTATCTATGGTTTAGCCAAGGGGCGCTCCAACTACCTCTGTCCGTATCAGCTGGAAGGTAGTATTGCCGATGCTGGCATCGATATGGTTTCGCAAGCAGAACAGGTGCAGGATAAATTACAGAAAGTTGCAGAACACTATGCCAAAGGTAAGTGGGATGGTGATTTGGATAATGCTCCCTTGTTTATTGAAAGTAAGCTTAAACCTTTGATTACCATAGATAAACATCAATGCTTGGGTTTTCAATGCACGCATAATCAAAAAGAAAACTCCAACTGCCCATTTTATAAAAATCGCGAATTTCTCAAAAGTTGTGACGTGATTGTCACTAATCATAGTCTTCTCCTTGCCGATATTGATGGCGGTGGCGGTACGGTTTTACCAGTTAAACCGGCAGATTACTATCTCTGTGTAGATGAGGCGCACAATTTCCCCGGCTATGCAATTAGTGGCTTTATGGGACAGTTTGAATTAAAACAAAGTATTGGGCTGGTTAATAATGCCTCTAAATTGATCGTCAACCCGGCGAATAATAGCTATATTTGTGATGATGTCGCTTTGTGTGATGATGCGGTGAGTAAAGCCAGTGATTTGGCGGATAGCTTAGATAAATTTTATCAATTAATTAAACTTAATCACAATGTTTTTGATAATGGGGTTTTGATTCTTAATGACTATCTGAATAGTGCAGTTACGCAGGAAATTAAAGATATTTTTGTCGAGTTAGCCTTTAGTTCAGCAGAGTTATGTGCTGGCATGAGTAGTATTCAAGATAAACTAAAAAATAAACTTAAAAATGAGCAGGATTATGTAACTGAAGCTAATTTGCTCAAACTAGGGTTTTATTTAAGTAGTGTCGAAAGCATCACCGCTACAGCGGATTATCTGATCAATCAGGATAATTCCCGTTATAATGCCAATGCTCGCTGGGTAGAACAAAAGCTTGCTAATGGCAATGATGAATATAATCTGGTGGCAGGCGTTACTCATGTGGGTAATTTGCTTGCCGATAAACTTTGGTCGAAAGTTTATGCAGCGTGCTTGACCTCCGCTACTTTAGCTATCGGTAAACGTTTTGATTATGTCAAATTTCAACTGGGGCTAAATCTATTACCCGCAGTACATGAAGTAAAATTGCCAACTGGATTTAATTATCCGGAACATAGTCAGTTAGTTATACCACAATTTCGTTATGCGCCTGAATATACCATGCGTGAACCATTTCAAAAAGAGTTGACGCTATATTTATCCCAGATCTTGAATTACACTGAAGCTTACGGTACTTTAGTGCTATTTTTTAATCGTCAGCAACTGATTGATACCTTTAAACAATTACCAGTTAAGTTGCAAAATAAAATTTTACTGCAAACTGAATATAGCAGTAATCAAAAATTAATCGCGGAACATAAAGAAACTGTTGATTGTGCTAAACCGAGCATTATTTTTGGTCTAAATTCGTTTGCCGAGGGTGTCGATTTGCCTGCCAAATATTGTATGCATGTTGTTGTAACTAAATTACCTTTTGATACACATAAAGATCCGCAAAATATGGTGCGTGAATACTGGGTTAAAGCTGAAAATGGCAATTACTTTATGGATGTATCGCTACCTGAGACTTGCATTAAGTTGATTCAGGCAGTGGGACGACTGATTCGCAACGAGAAAGATTATGGGCAGGTGACGATCTGTGACAACCGGGTGGTGCTCAAACAATATGGTTCAATTCTGCTTAACTCTTTGCCAGAATTTAGCCGGCAGTATAATCCGGAGTTTATCAAACAGTCGTTTGCTAAGATTAAAAGTTAATTAATTTAGAAGGTGTATTATGTATGGCATTAAGTCAAGCTGCTTTACAAAAGAAAAAGCAAAAGAAACAACAAAAACGTAAAACCACAATTGCTAATAAAAATCAAAAAATGATCATATTGGAGCAAACCCCATTCTTACAGCGCGGCGAGATCTATCAATGCTGGAGAATGACGAAAGAACCAAACGAGGGCATTGAACAGATTATTATCAGTCGATATATCCCCACTACAGATTCTGTCGTCGTTGTTGGTTTTCTTGTTGATAGCTATTGTTTGGGAGTGAAGAATATTTTTATTCGTGAAGAGGATAAATATAGCCTTAATGATTTATTACGCAAACTAAGTTCTGCTTTTGATGGCGAAATGCGCTTAGTTAGTTCAGAACTAGCTAAGAAATATATCCTATCTGCGGTTGAATACGCCAAGTCATTGGGTATTAATCCGTATCATGAATATGCGAGTGCAAAAATGGTCTTTGCTGATGTAAATGCAAGTGCTTGTAATGAAGCTTTTGTTTTTGGAAAAGATGGTAAACCATTGTTGATTGGTGGACCAAATGATAGCGAAAAGCAACTTAAATTATGGTTAAAAGCACTCGAACAGAGTTGTGAGATAGGTGGATTTGATTATATATTGCCAGTTGGTGGAAATAGTAATTACTTTGAATGATAGTTGGAAATATGAATAAAATTGAACTTGGCATACAAAAAAAATTGATCAGTTTTAATGATGATAAGACTGAAATATTTTATTTACATCATAACAATAAAAAGCGTAATTACACTAACCCAGAAGAACAGGTTCAGGCAGAAACTTATGTTAGTTTGATTTTAGACTATAATTATCGTCCAAAACAAATTGGGCTTTATGTTTCAGTTACGATGGGCGCAAGTAAAAAAGAAGCTGATATCGTCGTTTATCATGATGATGAGCAAACCCAACCACATATTTTAATAGAATGTAAAAAGCAAGAAGTTAGCGAAGCAGAATTTAATCAAGCGGTAGAGCAAGCTTATAGTTATGCTTATGCTATGCCTAATGATGTTAAATATGTATGGGTTACTTCAGGAATTAAAAACGAATATTTTGAAGTTGATAAAACTAAAAATACCCGATTAAATATGGCGAATATTCCTGCACGGGGAATAAGTTTTGTTGCTAACTATCATTTTGCGTATGAACCAAAGCTAGCCGAAAATGCTGGCAACTTGAGTGATTTGGTAAAAGTTGAAGAAAGCGAATTAACCAGACGTTTTAAACAGGCACATGATGCACTATGGGCTGGCGGACAATTAAATCCATCGGAAGCATTTGATGAATTAGACAAACTTATTTTTTGTAAGATTTGGGATGAGCGTCAATACCGTAAACCAGGTGAACCTTATGATTTTCAGATAATTTCTATTGATAAAACTACAATTGAGAATTATGACAGATTAAGCAATGAGCAGCTAAAAGCACAAATTACAGCTAAGGAAAATGAAGCGTTATCGGCACGTATTCACAAACTTTATGAAGCTGGTCGTGCGAAAGATCCTGAAGTTTTTCGCGACAATATTCGCTTATCTCCAGCGAGAATGAGAACGGTAGTTGATTATTTACAAGCAGTAAATTTATCAGAAACTGATCTAGATAGTAAAGGGCGTGCCTTTGAAACTTTCATGGACTCATTTTTTCGCGGTAACTTTGGACAATATTTTACACCACGCCCAATTGTTAAATTTATTACCGAGATACTACCAATAACTAATGAATCGCTGGTTTTAGATACTTCTTGTGGTAGTGGTGGCTTTTTGCTTTATGCTTTGGATAAAGTTCGTAAAGAAGCAGAAAGGATTTACCCTGATTTTGCCAAGCTAGTTAAACAACATGAGCGCTATTATAAATTTTGGCATGATTTTGCTGAGAAAAAACTCTTTGGTATTGAAATTAATGAGCAAATTTCTCGTGCAGCTAAAATGAATATGATTATTCATGATGATGGACATACTAACGTTATCTCGTCCGATGGCTTACTCTCAGAGTCGGAGATTCAAAAAAACACTAAAAATGAAGGGTTTAAATATAATACCTTTGATTTTATTATTACTAACCCACCATTTGGTGCAACTGTTAAAAAAGTAGAAAAAGACTATCTTAAAAATTATGATCTAGCACAAAAAGACCCAGATTGGCTAGATGCCAAAGGACGTACACAAAGTGATGAGCGCGATAGCCAAAGTACTGAGGTTTTATTTATTGAGCAGTGCTATAATTTTCTAAAAGCTGGTGGTTATCTGGCGATTGTTTTGCCTGATGGAGTACTAACCAATAGCAGCCTGCAATATGTTCGTGATTGGATTGAAGAAAAATACCGGATTGTTGCGGTTATCTCAATGCCGCAAACTGCTTTTGCTGCAACAGGTGCTGGCGTTAAAAGTTCTGTTTTGGTACTACGTAAACATAGTCAAAGTGCGAGTGGTAAAATTCACAGCTCAAAATTGACGCTACAAGCGGAAATTAAAAAAACGCATAATTATCTGAGTGTAATTGATAAATGGGAAAAAGAAAAGGCTAAACGTGTCAAAGATCTTGATGGCTATACTAATATCGAAGGTTTTGAAAAGCTAGTCGATATTAAGCAAACTAGTGGCTATAAAGAATGGAAAGAAGCCATTAATGCCGAATATGCCGAGAAAATCAGTGACTTAAAAGAACAGCTCCAAGACGAATACCAGCAGCAAAAACAGAAAAAATTACCTGATTATCCAATATTTATGGCATTGGCTGAGGATATTGGTTATGATGCCACTGGAAAGCAAACCAATAATAATGACCTACTTTTGATCGGTGAAGAATTAAAACGCTTTATTCAAAACCTAGAACATGGAGACGAAGATTTTTTTCACTTAGCCCCTCGGTAAATCCTGATAAGGTATTTATTATCCGCCGAGCGGATATTGAGGGGCGGATTGATGTAAATATTATGCTATTTAGCAAGAAAATATTATCGTCACAGTTTAAAATTGTACAGCTCAAAAAATTCTTAAAATTAAAACCTCAGTACGGAGCAAATGAAAGTGGCGTTATACGTAATTCTTTGTCAGAACCGCGTTATATAAGAATTACTGATATTGATGAATTTGGTTTGTTAAATGATTCGATTGGTGTGAGTGCTTCTAGGATAGAAGATAAGTATGTACTAAATGATAAAGATATTCTATTTGCTAGAAGTGGAGCAACGGTTGGCAAAGCATATTTGCATAATGCTAATCTACAAGGCTATAAGTGTTTTTTTGCTGGGTACATGATAAGGTTTGTCATTAATTCAGAACTGGTATTACCTGAATATGTTTTTTACTACACTCAGCTGCCTACATATGCAAATTGGGTGCGATATATTCAACGTGCGGCTGGACAACCAAATATAAACGCAGAGGAATATAAATCATTACTTGTTCCATTCCCGCCTAAAGTAGTACAGCAAGAAGTTGTTAATATTTATAATGCTGCGTATAAACAAAAGCAAGCGAAAGAAGCAGAAGCCAAAGAGTTATTAGCTAGTATTGATGATTATTTGTTGGCTGAGCTGGGTATTACTTTGCCAGAACAGGATAATAGCTTGCAAAAACGTATCTTTATTACCAACTTTAGCAAGCTAACCGGCTCACGTTTCGATGCATATTTTTATCAAGAAAAGTTTGAATATATTTATTCTGTATTATCAAATGGAATATTTCCTTGTTCTACGCTATTGAAAGAATCTAAATTAATTACGAGTGGTGCAACACCTCTTTCTGGCGGTGATGCATATGTATTAAGTGGTAATGGCATACCTTTTATACGCAGTGGAGAAATTAGTAATATTAGTTTTAATGAGTGTATTTATATAAAACCTGAAATACATAATACAATGCTAAAATCCTCAAGACTTAAACCAGGTGATTTATTAATTGCGATAGTTGGCGCTACGATTGGTGAAATTGGAGTTTATTGCTCAGAAAGAGAGGCAAATATTAACCAAGCAATTGCGTTAGTTAGATTTAAAGAGTCAATAAATTCAACGTTTATTATGGAGTTTATAAGATCTTCTTTTGGTCAGTTTATTTTAGATAGGATGAAAAGACCTGTTGCTAGAGCAAATATTAACCTAGATGAGATTGGAACATTACCAATTCCGTTGCCTCCACTTGAAAAACAGTATGAAATTGCCGAGCATATTCGCAAAATCCGTCAAAAAGCAAAACAATTACAACAAGATGGCGCATGTATTCTAGCTGATGCTAAAATACGGGTTGAACAAATGATTTTAGGTTAAAGTTATGGATTGGTTTACGGCAAGATGAGTTATTTGCTGATTGGCAGCTTGCAATTAAAGGCAAGGCTATCTTTATGAAGACATTAACTATTAAAGCTATTAAGGTTATGGATGATTTTACGATAGACATAACTTTAAGCAATGGTAAAAACTACCTTTTTGATTTAAAGCAATACTTTCATGCCCAATTTACCAAGAAAATGCAAGAACTAAGTTATTTTAAGCAGGTAAAGTTTCGCGGAGAGTTATTGTATTGGGATGATATGCATGATTTCCCATTGCATTGTATGGATATTCCACAAGATATTTTAGAGTAAAAGAAATATGAATCAATCAACTGATATTCGTTGGCAGCAAAGATTTGCTAATTATACTAAGGCACTGATGCGCCTGAATCAAGCTAAATTAGCGGTAGATTATGAGCCAGATAATCAACTTTATCAAATGGCGTTAATTCAGACCTTTGAGTTTACGTTTGAACTAGGTTGGAAAGTAGTTAAGGACTATCTAAAATACAATGGTGTTGAAGCTAGGTTACCGCGCGAAGCAATCAAGGAAGGTTTTGCTGCCGGAATTATTGAAGATGGGCAATTATGGATTGATATGATGGATGCTCGCAATTCTACTTCACATAGCTATGATGAAAAGGTAGCCGCGCAAATTGTTCATAATATTACTAATGCTTATGTGATCGGATTTATGCAATTAGCCGAATTTCTCCAAGGCAAATTTTGATGGAACAATTTGGTCTTAAAGAACAGACACTAAAGCAGATTAGCAGTTTTTTGGCACAATATCCAGAGATTAAATTAGTTAAGATATATGGCTCGCGAGCAATGGGTACCTATTGGCGTGGGTCAGATATTGATTTGGCAATCTATGGTGAATGTGAAAATCTTTTAGGTACGATAATCACTGGTTTGGATGAATTAGCCACTCCGTATAAGTTTGATGTCACGGATTATGAACATGTTGAAAATATCGAGCTTAAAGAACATATTGATAAAGTAGGGCAAATTATATATAGCAGGTGATATGGGAAAAATACGTATTATAGGTGGCACTCACCGCTCACGGCAATTAGCCGTTTTAGATCAGGATGGTTTGCGTCCGACTTTAGATCGGGTCAAAGAAACTTTATTTAACTGGCTGGGACAAGATTTAACTGGACAATTGTGTCTGGATTTGTTTGCCGGGAGTGGCTCGCTGGGGTTTGAAGCAGTATCACGCAATGCTGCCAAGGTGGTAATGGTTGAGAAATCCGCCAAAGTTACACTGCAGCTAAAAGAAAATGTAAAATTATTACGCGCTGAGAATTGTCTGGTAGTTCATGATGACGCATTAAAGTTTTTAACAAGCAATCAGCTCAAATTTGATGTGATTTTTCTTGATCCTCCTTACAGCAGTGATTTACTGGCAGAGAGCTTACAGATAGTTAGCGAGCATCTGACAGTTAATGGGGTGATTTATATTGAATATCATCAGAATATCCCAGAATTAAGTCAATTTAATATTTTAAAACAAAGTAAAGCTGGAAGTGTCAATTATGCTTTGTTGAGTAAAAAGGAATAATTATGTCATTATATATTACTGAAGAATGTATTAACTGTGATGTTTGTGAGCCTGAGTGTCCAAATAAGGCTATAACTCAAGGTGCTGAAATTTACGAGATTAATCCCGATTTGTGTACGCAATGCATCGGGCATTATGATGAGCCGCAATGTCAGATTGTTTGCCCGGTGGCGTGTATTGATTTAGATAAAAACTATATTGAAAGTGATGAGCAATTATTAGATAAATACAAAAAAATCTGGAACAAGTAATAATGCTGCTTAAAAAGCTTATAATTAGTTTAGTAATAGCAGTTAGCGCCACTTTTGCCACTGCAAATACCGCTGCACAACGCGACCACTATTTAGAATCAGTCAATCTAAATCAATATATTGCAAGTAATCCACATCCTAAAGTTAAACTTAGCAATGATTTTGGGCAGTTGCTTAGTGAGTCAATGATTACAAGTTATACTAGCGATGTACTACATAAATCTTATCGTGGTGCAATTTGCAAAAGTCTGTACTGGTTTAATTGTAACTATAATATCAAAAATATTCAGCAATACGCCGGTATTGATCTAAATAGCGAATCGGGTTTAATTGGGCAGCAGTTTAGTCAGATTAATGCTTATAAAGTTACGTACAACACACCAGATATGAATGGATTGCCACATATGGTTTCTGGTGGAATATTAATTCCCCAGTCGGAACAGCCACTAAAAGGTGTGATTGTGTTTTACCATTACACGGTACTGAATAAGGATAATGTTCCCTCTAATTTTGAACAGGATGAGTTTCATCTAGGTAAAAACATTGCTGCAACTCTCGCTAGTGATGGCTATGTAGTGCTGATGCCTGATTATTTAGGGCTTGGCGATGATAAGGCTTTTGTTCATCCATATATTTTGTATCCACTCGAAAATGCGTTAAGCGGACTCTATATGTTGAAATTATTGCCACAAATTCAGCCATCACTACGTTATCAATTATATGATAAACAGATTCCCTTATTTTTAAGTGGCTATTCGGAGGGTGCAGCATATTCCTTGTGGGCAGCAAAAATTATTCAGGATAATCCACAGTTTTTGACCAAAGCGGGCTTCAAATTAAGCAGAACTATTCCGATTGACGGTGCTTATAATTTATCTAAAGTAACGCTGCCTTTTGTACTTGATAATGTCAATAAAGCTAAGTCAGAGCCGTATTTTGTGTCTAATCCACGCGTTACTGCTTTTGGACGTCCGGGATTAATTGCCAATATGCTAAATTCATATGCGACATTTAATCCGACGGAAAGTAATGTATTTAATACTCAGTTTGCCGCGTGTCATGGTTGTGTCTTTGATGGTAAAACTTATGATCTAAATACCTTATTACAATCTTCGGTAAAAGAAGTTGATAAATATAAACTCTTGTATGCTGCGGCAAAGAAGACTGGTTATTCCAATGAGAATGATTCTACTCGTAACTTAATCAATCCAATGTTGCTAAAGAGCTTTAAGTTTAAAGAGCAGGCAGCTGCAGCAGACATTTATAACTGGAAAGCAAATACACCAGTTAGCTTTTTGAGTTATGAATATGATTCGGTAGTTCCGCGATTAAATTCAGAAACGGCATATGCTGCAATGGCTGCCCAAGGCTCAAGTTCGCTGAGTATCACTATAATACCTAATCAAAATTTTAAAGTTGATAGTCCAATACCGTTAGTTGATATGAGGGTTGATCATCCGCAAGGTCTAAATTTTATGTTGCTATTTGTCAGAAAGCAGCTTGATGAAAGTACTCCTATTGCCCAAGGAGCACACTAAAATGCGTTTAGTTCTACTTTTGCTTAGTCTAGTATGCATGAGTTTTAGTACGCTTGCATTAGGAGAAGACATAGCTCCGCAAGATTATATTGTTGGACAACACTTTGAATCAATCGAATATTATCAGCCCTATATTTCACCACGTAGTTATCCACCGCTGGCGCTTGATTCTAGTTTTGGTAAATTAATTTATGAGTCTGAAATCGTTAATTATAAACCTGAGCGGCTTTATAATTACTATAAAAACTTTGTTTGTGATGGTATCTATGGATATAACTGCACATATAATATTAACAATCTAAAACAGTATGCCGGATTGGATATTACTACTGAATCAGGATTAATTAGTTCTTCCATTGAGAGTATAAAAGGTTATAAAGTTTATTATAGCAGTGAGGCGGTTAATGGCACTGATTCAGTTTTATCTGGTGCAGTATTGATCCCGATTAGCCATGAGAAATTAAAAGGGGTTATAATTTTTTATCATTATACCGTGCTAGATAAGCGTAATATTCCATCTAATTTTAAAACAGATTCTTTTGTGTTAAGTGGTCTAACTGCAGCAATTTTGGCCAGTGCTGGTTATGTGGTATTATTACCTGATTTGCCCGGCATGGGCATAGATGCACGCCATCCACATCCTTATGTAACCTACCCGGAAGTAAATGCCAAAAGCGGTATTTACATGTTACCATTATTAAAAAATATGATCGCAGATGATCAATTTGAACATGTCAATGGTAAAAGCAAATTATTTATTAGCGGTTATTCTGAAGGTGGTTCTTATGCGCTATGGAGTGCTAAAATATTAGAGGAGAATAAGGCTTATTTGGCAAACACTGGTTTTAAATTACAAAAAGCAGTTCCAGTAGTTGGTGCCTATAATGTTTCGCGCGTTATGTTGCCGTTTATGTTTGCTAATGTTACGGCTTCTGAAAGTTCACCTTATTATGTAAATAATAGCTGGGTGTCGGCGTTTGCTAAGCCAGGGTTTTTTGCTAATACCATGAATTCATACCTCAGTTTTAATCCTGAGAGCAGTGATTTTGATCCACAAACAGTGTATAATTCGGAGTTTGCAAAGTGTAGCGTTTGCAACCTAGGTGAGAGTAAGCTTACTATTTCCGAACTATTACAAACTGATGCTAATGATTGGTACAAGTACAATTTGCTGCTTGAGACCGCTAAAGTAAATGGTTATAGTAATGGTAATAACTCAGTGCAGACATTGGCAAACATAAGTTTACTTGAAAATAATAATTTTATTAGCTCACTTAGTAACGCAGATATCTATAATTGGCAGGCACAAACTCCAATTAGTTTACTTGCCTTTGAGTTTGACTCAATTGTACCGCGTTTATCCAGTGAAACAGCGTATGTGGCGATGAACAAAAAAGGTTCTCCTCAAGTGAAAATGATCACTGTGCCTAATCAGGATTTTATGGTGATGGGCTATGTCCCTCTGACGGATATGGTGGTAGATCATCCACAAGGAATCCGTTTTATGTTACCATTTGTCCGTAAAGAACTTGAGGCAAATTAATTTATGAATATAATAATCAATGCTTGTTTAGGGATATTGTACCAAGCGAAGGGTAATCAAGTTTTACTAGCCTCTCGACCAGAGGGTAAGGTTTTAGCTGGACACTGGGAATTTCCCGGTGGTAAACTAGAGCTGGGTGAAGATACTTTTACTGCCTTGACTCGTGAACTAAATGAAGAACTTGGCATTATCGTTCATGCAGAGAATATGTGTTTGATTGGCAATGTCGAACATCAGTATTCGCATGGACTTGCGTGCCTTGACTTAATTGTCATTAAACAATGGGATGGTGATATACAAGCTCTTGAGGGACAGCAATTTTGTTGGTGCAAATTAGACGATAATATTAGACCAGAACCATTATTACCAACTACAATCCAAATATTTGAATTAATTAAAAATGAAAAATTGTGACGACGTTGTTACGATATAGTGTGATCAGTTATGAAAAACTAAAGTAAAGAGAGATAAATAATGCAACAATACCATGATTTATTACGTTATGTCCTAAATAATGGACAAGAGAAACATGATCGAACTGGAACAGGGACAATTTCATGTTTTGGCTATCAAATGCGTTTTGACTTAAATGCCGGATTTCCATTAGTTACCACCAAAAAAGTTCATCTTAAGTCAATCATACATGAATTATTATGGTTTTTGCGTGGTGATACTAATATCAAATATTTAGTTGAAAATGGTGTTTCAATCTGGAATGAGTGGGCAAATCCCAATGGTGAATTAGGTCCGGTTTATGGTAAACAATGGCGCAGCTGGCAAGGTGTTAATGGAGAAGTTATTGATCAAATTAGCTGGGTAATTGATGAGATCAAGTCTAATCCAGATTCTAGGCGACTTATTGTTTCAGCGTGGAATGTAGGTGAACTTTCGCAAATGGCATTGGCACCATGCCATGCATTTTTTCAGTTTTATGTGAATAATGGTAAACTTTCGTGCCAATTATATCAGCGTTCAGCCGATGTATTTTTGGGCGTGCCATTTAATATTGCCAGTTATGCTATACTTACGATGATGATCGCCCAGGTATGTAATCTCGAAGTTGGGGAGTTTATCCATAGTTTTGGTGATGTACATATTTACTCAAATCATTTAGAACAGGTAAACCTGCAATTATCGCGCACACCAAAAGCATTACCATGGCTAAAAATTAATCCGGCAATTAAATCAATCTTTGATTTTGAATATAGTGATTTCGAGCTAATCGGTTATGAGGCTGATCCGGCGATTAAAGCTCCGGTTGCGGTATAAATTTAATGGGTATTAGATAATGAAACAAGAAATAAGTCTGGTAGTGGCACTGAATCATGAACGGGTAATCGGTTCAAATAATCAATTACCATGGTCGATACCTGAAGATTTAGCATATTTTAAGCAAGTTACTCTTGGCAAACCAATCATCATGGGACGTAAGACCTTTGAGTCAATTGGACGGGTATTACCTGGGCGTAAAAATATTGTGATTAGCCGCAGTAACTTTCAGCATCAAGGTGTAACGGTATACTCTACTATTGAAGATGCTCTTACGGCAAATTCTGAGGCAGGGGAGCTGTGTATTATTGGTGGTGGCGAAATTTTTAAGCAGACGCTTCAGTATGCGACGATACTCAATTTAACCTACGTTGATTTCCCAGTCGCTGATCCATGTGCGTGGTTTCCAGAAGTTGATTTGGCTAATTGGGAATTAGCGATGCAACGCGATTTTATCAGTCAAAGTGGCATCAACTGTTCAATTAGAAAATATATAAAGAGTAGATAATCATAATGACCAATAAATCACAACTAAAATACTATATTCAGCTCTGTTTAGCCTTATTGCTCTGGGCTGGTCTTTATCACGTAGCAAAGCCTGCAACTGAAGCCAGTGATCCATATTTAGTCGCTTTTTTGCGCTATTTGGTTTCTGCTAGTTTGTTACTACTTATCTTACGAATAAAGAATGGCTACTGGCTTCCTGAATTAAATAGTAAACAATGGTTTTTAATCTTCTGTATCGGCGCATTAGGAGTTTGTGCTTATAATTTACTATTTTTTAGTGCGGAGGCGTTGATTTCAGGTAATATAGTCGCGATACTCTATTCTTTTACGCCTTGTTTGACCACCATTATTTCATCATTTGTTTTTAAAACTAAGTTAAATTTACTGAGCAAAATTGGGATTGTGGTTGCTATGTTAGGTTCAATTGGTGTCATAAATTATGCAACACCAAGCTGTGGGCAATTTTTTTGTAGCGATATTGTACATGTTGTTGGAAAAGGTGAGGTTTATGGGATTCTTGCCACGTTGACTTTTGCATGTTATTCAGTATTAAGCCGTTATACCTCACAGCAAAATGTTTCTGCCTTGGTAATGAACGCCTATGCAGCAGTATTTGGTTGTCTGCTGTTGGGTGGAGTTTCATGGTTTAAAAGTGATTTTAGTGTAATTCCCCATTTCCATTTTGGCTTTTGGCTGGCATTAATTTATATTTCTGTACTAGCTACTGTAGTTGCTTATTTGTGGTATACCAATGCGATTATTAATCTGGGGGTATTTAAAACGGTGGTTTTTCAAAACTCTATTCCACTTCAGACAGTTTTAATTGGCTATGTGTTTTTTAATGAAAAAATTGGGCTTGGTGAGATGGTTTGTGGTGCGATTGTTATTTGTGGGGTCTATCTAACTAATTTTGCACTTAGTTACCAGCGCGGTAGCAGCTAATTCTTATAATATTTGTAATTTACATTGATTTTTTACCAAGATTGTGGGATAATAACTCCCTCTTCAATGATGGGATCTTAGCTCAGTTGGTTAGAGCAGCGGACTCATAATCCGTTGGTCACTGGTTCGAGTCCAGTAGGTCCCACCATTCAAATTTTGCATCATACCACAAAAAAATCTTTTCTCCTCAATACGTTGCTTGCTGCAACAAGATTTGTTAGTTCAAGCAGTAGTTGAGATTTTTTATGTTACCAACTAGACTATTCTAAATCTTGAACAATAGTTACTACCTCGATTGGTATGCATAATTACTCTGCTCTACTGGTGTTGTCGTATTTACTGATCAAGTATTCGTCCTATACGTTTGCCCAGCTGTTGCCACTTTGGAGTTAACTTAGCTTCAGCAACAGACGGTGTTCTTTTATGTTAATTTCTAGACATTACTGTGAATCGTTGCAAATCGTCACTAGCGTATTGTAACTGATAACACTATACTTTTATTTCAATTTGCCTAGTATTAATGGTATGGTGTACAATCTAGAATATTTTTAATAAAGAAAGTAGACAAAATTATCTATTGTATAAAATCACATTAAACTATATAATCTTTACTGCGAAGTAATTTTAAAATGTTGTGTTTGGGGATAAATACTAATATAAACTATTATCTATTATTTAAGAGGGTTTTCATGATGAAGAAAAAATCAAATTTGTTAAAAATTCAAACTATTCTTATTACTAGTGTAGCTCTGATTGGCTGTGGCAGTGGATCAACTACCACTTCACCAACTCAACAAGCTGTTTATACCACAATTTTTGATGCTGGCAGCAGTGGAACACGCTTATCATTTTATAAAGTTATCCCTGGTAATGGTGGTTATCCTCAAATCAATAAACTCTATGAGCGAGAATTTAATGATAATGGAATTAATGATTTTCTAAATGGAAATGGAACCATAGAATTAACCGATAAAAAAGGTAACAATACTCTTCCCGGTGGTGTCCGTCCGGCTAATTGCGTTGGTGGCACATATGAAAGCAATGGTATGCAACAAATGATTATTAATCTTGGTGAATCGGATGTCAGTCCTTGTGTATTGGCTCCGTTGCTAGAATCTCAGGATATGGCTCTAACAGCGAATGGCTTATCACGTTCACAGGTCAAAACTGAGCTTTTTGCAACCGCAGGGATGCGTACTGAAGATACGCGCAATGGTGGGAGCTATACTACGTTAGAAATTGCAGAATATTATCAATCAATGAAATCGTATGTTGCGAGGATGGGATTTGCTACTGGAGAATTTAAAACTATCAATGGTAATAGTGAAGAAGGTGTTTGGACATGGACTAATTTGAATGATTATTATTATAATACCTTTGGTGGTAATACTACAGTTAGCCAAACCGTGCAAACTCCGGTAGGTGACTTTGAAGTTGGTGGTTCATCAATGCAAATTGCATTTCCGGTAAACGCAACACCGAATGATGAGAGTAATGTTTATCGTGTATCAATTAATGGTAAAACATTTAACGTTTATAGTAAAACCATACTTGGATTAGGTGGTGATGATGCTCGTAAGTACGTTCGGGCATATGGTTATAGTAACCAAAATGGTGGTCTTGATTGTTTTGCAGAAAGTGCAACTGTTTCTAACACAACCGAGGACAGTGGCATTGCGCTTTATCCATCAACGCTGCTAATCCCGAATATTTTCCCGGCTAATACCGTAACTACAGCTCCTTGGTTTACTTTAAGCGCGGAATCGCTTAACCTAACTGGTAGTCCGAGTTTTAACTTGACAGCTTGTAGTAACAAATATAATGTTGTTGAAAGTCAGGTTGTGTCTTTAGCACGAAATAACAATGGTACTTATAATGAGGGTAATACGGCAACTATATCTTCATTAAAAGGTATTTTACAAACTAGCACTAGTCCTTTTGTAGGTATTGACAATTTCTTCTACACAGCGCAAGATCTTAACCTTGCTGAATCAATAAACTTTAATCCAGCTACATTTGAGAGTGCATTAGTTACAAAATGTGCATCTAAGATACCTGGAGAAAAACTTTTTACTCAAGCAATATGTCCGAATGGAACATTTATGGATTCATTCTTATTTGGTACTAATGGACTATTTAATGGAGGTACAGCAAGCTTTGCCGGAGTCTTGTCTCCTAGACAAAATAACGCAACGGTTCTGACTTGGACTCGTGGTTATCTACTATTAAAATATGCGAATTAGCATAATAAAGATTTATTGATGGCATGACAGCTGTAATTCCAGCCATGCCTCATTAATCATTATTCGTATTTTAGGTGCATAGTTTTTAAAGCTATGCATTTTTTGCATATTAGCTGGGTAAATCCATGGTGTACTTTTAATTGTCAGATCAATTTTTGCCAGTGCTGCTTTATTCATAATACTGGCACCAGTCATATTAGCCAGCTCAATTGAACTTTTGGTGCTTAAGAGATTATTGATTAATTGGTAGGCAAGTTTTGTATTGCTAACATAAAATGGAATCACCAGATTATCCAGCTCATACATATTGCCCTCTTTTTGCAATCTCGCATCAATCGTCACCTCTTGGTGACTGTCTTTAAGATCTTGAATAGTTTTAAAAATATCCACTGAATAACTCATCGCCAGCCAGATATTGCCACGCATCAGACTGCGGTAATAAGTATCGCTATCAAATTTTGCCCAATAGGGCATCGCACGTTCAATAACAGCTCTTGCTTGCTTTAAATCGTCAATATTGCTTGAGTTTGGGTCTTTGCCTAAATAGAGTAGAGCAGCAGCAAATACATTACGCTGAGAGTTAAAGACCGTAACTTTTCCTTTTAGTTTTTTGAGGTATTTTGGATCAAAGATAACTGCCCAACTATCTGCTACAATTCCCAAGCGCTGTAATTCTTTTTTATTGTAAGCGAGCATTACGTTATCATAGGCATAGGGTACTGAGTAGCGATTGTGTGGAGCATATGCCTGATTCAGAAATTGTGGATCAATATTTTTTAGATTTGGCAGACGATCTAAGTTTAATGGTTGGAGTTTCTGCATGGAGACTAGTTGTTCTGCGGCGTAAGCGGTTGGTACTACGACATCATAACCACTTGCACCTGCCGCAAATTTTGCCAGCATCTCATCATTCTCATTGAAATAATTTTGCGCGAGCTGGCAATTACATTCTGACTCAAATTGCTGGGCAGTACTATCTGCTAAATAATTAGCGGCAATATAAATGTTGATTACTTTGTTAGCATAAGCAAACGAACTTGCTAACAGGGCAACATATAAAAAAACTATCTTCACAGTAGATATTGATTTCTTTTAATAATTTTATAAATAATATACGCACAAATTGCAGTTGATATTAGTGATAGCATGCTACCAATAGCAAATAATCCGCTATAACCTAATAATTTGGCTAAATAGCCACTTAGCATCATTCCTGCGCTATAGATGATAATCTCAGCGCAGAGTAAGATAGATATATCAGTCGCAGATTGTTTTAGCTCACAATTTTGCATAAAGAATGTATATAACACTACCATTTCCATCGAGCGGCAAGCCATATTGGTCACAACTACTCCAAAAATCCAAGCTTGTGAACTTATTGCAAAATAGGCTAAAGCTGCCAGAGCTAAATAGCAAATACTCCGCATTATGCCTAAGATAAGCAGCCAAATGTTTTCGCGGTTGTTACTTAAAAAAATACTCACGAGTAATGAGGCAAACAGACTTAAACTAAGTCCACTGATTCCTAAAACTTTACCAATCAGACTAATTGCAATTTGCTTATCGACCAGAAATGGTTGCTGCATTCCCATCACTAAGCCTTCACAGCCACGATAAATTAGACATAAGTATAATAAATTACGTGTGTTTTTACGCTTTAGAAAGCTAATTAATGATGGTCTATTCTCTTTATTCTCTTCAATCTGTGCTGCGCGTTCTTGAACCAGGCTTTGTATGACTAACAAAATTAAGTTAACAATGACTAACGTTAGAACCGAATTTTGCCAACCAAGCTGTGGATAAGCAATCAAAAATAATCCACCACCAGTAAAGCTTCCCAATGCTATACCAACCACTTGCGCATAATTACCAAAGCGCAGCTGATCTGAATTAACTTGTTCCAAAATAAATGCACTGGTTGCCAGATAATGAGTAGCAGCACAAATTAATAAGGCAATTATTATACCAAAGAGTAACTCAGCATGCTGATTTGGTGAAATATTATAAATAATTATTAAGCAAATTAGCATTAATATTTGCAATGGTATCAGCCAGCTTTTGCGTTTGCCAAACTTTACACTATAATAGCGATCCAATAATGGTGCCCATAAAAACTTAAATGCCCAAGGGAGCATAAGACTACCAAATAATCCAATAATGGTAAGCGAGACACCGTTGGTACGCATGATGGTTGGCAGTGCTACTGTTGCAAAATACAGCGGAGTGGTATTGGCGATTGCCAAAGCAGTAATACTGGCTAGGGTTTTATAATTGCGCATTTGAATCGACTCCACTTTTGAGGATTAATTCTGCTTGTTGTACTGCCAGCTCTAAAGTTTGTACTGGAATACAGCGAAAAGGCATTCCCTTTGCCATCGCCGGAGAATTTAATTTAGCGATCATTTCTGTATCGTTGGTAACCCGAAGCATTGCGCGGCAATACTTAGCTAGCAATGGTTTATGTCGTTTAAACCATGCCATTTCTGCTTTTCTTGCTTGTTGTGAAAACTGATACTCACGATCAAAGGTACTTATAGCTACGTATGGTTCACGGCGTAATAAAATTTCATCCAGTTCTCTAATCCAGCAATCAACCGCGTCATCACTAGGGAAGCTTGGAAAATGCAGCCTAATAATTGGCCATCTATTTAAATCGCAGCTAATTTTACTAGGATTATGTAGATAAAAATCTTGATGGGTAATCACATAGAGGGTTGCGACTTTTTCGGGTAACTCTAAATTTCCCAAATTACTAAATCCAAGCTTGCGCTCTAAAATATTTAGTGCTGCAACCTCTTTATTGGGTTCAAGTAAAACGCGTTGCGCCATATGTCGTGTAAATAAGTAATCACTTAGCCCGCGTACTATCAGTGAACTATAACCTTTACCGATTGCATCTTTTTCTCCAATTAACAGGTGAATGCCAAAATCACCTGCTTGGAGCTGGCAAAATTGAGCTAAGCGATCATCTGGTGCATAATAGGTTTCCGCATAGCCAATTATCTGTCCATTAATTTGCAAGATAAATAACTCTTGATGCGACAGTGCTAATGCAGCTTTAAAATGCGCTAAAACTTGATCTCGGTTTAAATTAAGCTGCCAGAATTTGGCTACGTGGGGCTGATGCATCCATGCAAGCAATCTTTCAAAATCACGATCTAAATCAACAAGATAAATATTCAGATGGTTTTTACTTTGTTTGCAGCTATAACTATAATGTGCTTGTTTAAACATTAACCTTAGCTCCATTGCTAGTTTTTAGTGGTATTTCACTCCATGTTTTATAACTAACCGGATTACTCATCATTACTTGCGATTCAACTTTAGGACGTTGATTATAATCGGCATAACCAACTTCGATTAAACGCAAGCGATTTAAATTAAGCTTTTTAAATTGAGGTTTAAGTAAATTTATTCCCTGAATTTGTTCGCTTAACTCGGGATGGTTTTGGTGATATCTTTCAATTTCTGTATGAAGCTGTTGCCAGAATTGTGTTTCAGAGTATTCCGCATGAGTAAGTAAAATATCAGATAAGTAGCGATATAAAACTACAAATAATCCGGTTTGGATAAATTGTGCCATATCTTCATTAGATAGGCGATAAAGTGTATTTTGTAGTTCAGCTGGCATACTCTTTAAGCTTTCTATACTATGTTCACTAAGATTAACATCATCAATAAAATCTTTGAGAACTAAAGCTTTTGGTCGATAGTTCTCATCCATTACGAGCATAGTATTTTCACCATGAGGTGAGAAAGCTACGCCATATTTATATAGCCAATGTAATAATGGCGGTAAGCAAACTGCAAATAATTGCTCCAGCCATTTTGCAATCGTCAGAGCAGAGCGTTTGATTAACTCAAGGACTAGAGGTTCGTGATTATTATCAAGATGAATTAACGCTGTCATACTCATAACAATCTCTGATTCTTCGAGATAGTTATTAACATTCTCGCGCCAGATTACGCCCAATAACTCTTGATATTGGTATGGAACCCCCTCAATCTGATTGTAAATAGGGTGCGCATAGCTAATGCTGGCAATTTCACCAAGCATAATTAATCTTGTTTCTTGATGAAAAAAACTGTCTTGTTCATGGATGTTTTTTAGCCATTGAGTGAGTATCGGCGCTAATTCAGTACGTTCATGTGGTAAGCCACGGTAGACTGCCGTGTTAAATATACTCAATGGTAGTTTGACCTGAAATTTTCTATAGTCACTTTGATTGTTAAAGCTTCTAATTGACTGAGTTGCCAGATAATCATCTGAACTATGACCTAAATAAACTATATTATTACGGGCAATATCTTCTGGGAAGAGCTGGATAATTTGTCTCTGCCATTGCCAATCATGAATTGGCATCAAATAATATTCTTGCGCGATTAAATTATGCTTGCTTAATAATTGTTGAAACTTATTTAGATCTTCTTCTGCTAGTTCCTGAATTATTAATTGCTGATAATTAAGATCATCAATAGCATTGAATGTAACTTTATTTTTTCTAACGCCAAGCCAAGCTAGCTTTTGGAGGTTACGCATTTCAGGTGCTGAACTCAGGTATTCCTGATAAGAGAAGCCCAAGCGACCTTTATTGATTACAAACCACGGGTGTCCACGCATATATCCCTCGATTTGCGATGCTTGTCTTATATTTAATAAATGGCTATTCATATTGTCAGAAGTATTTAATATATGGCAATCTGCAATCAGAGTATGGTTTAGTTCTCGAAGTAAGTGTCCTAGGGTTAATTCATCAATTCCAATTTTTTGGTAACTATTGCGTATAAATTCACTAACGAGTAATTCATCTTGCTCTGTGCCTTGACGATGGTAGCTAATTGAATCTTTATCTATCTGCCAATTGCCAAAGATCCTGCTTTCAGCCGTAAACCTATATTCAATATTATCCTCTAATTCCAGGCTATGTTGGAATAAGCCATTTTGCAATTGTTCTATTTTTGTCACCAGTAAATCTTCATACATGAACTCAGTAAGAATTTTGGCAACTAAATTTCGATTAACGTTTAACCAGTTATTCAATGTAATTGTTTGGTTTATTTGTGTTAGTGAGTTTTTCATCGCTTTAATTTCCTATTCTAGAAGTGTAAAAGGGATTTTGTAATTCGGAATATATTGATTGTTGTGCTAATGGTGCAGTTAATTCATCAAGGTCACATAGACGTGTACTTAGATTATCTTTGTAGGGTAATGTTTTATTTTTGAGTAAAAATCCAAGGTAGTCATATACTGCGTCATGCCATTTTTGTTGCCACGATTTAAATTTATCTTGAACTTTATTAATTAAGATTTGCTCATTAATTTCTTGTGACTGAGAAACTGCGTTAATAACACCCAGTAAACTATTGCCAATTAAATAATAGCTAAAATGATGGTTAACAAATTCCGTAGTTCCACTCGCAAAAGTGTTGAAAATTTCAGTATGCTCTGGATAACGCAGCATCACATCTTCGCTAATATAGTATCCCTGTGAATCGCGGTAGTAGCCGTGTATCGGTAATCCTTCAGCATCTAGCTTAACTAATAAATTTTGTTGATGAGCCTCTAGAGCAATACCATAGTAGCTAAACATCCATAATAATGGCTCAATACAAGTATACAAAAATTTATCTAACCATAATTCAGCGGATTGTTGCTTGCTAAGAGCGTATTTTTGCGATATACTCATAATTAGTGAATCAAAACGATTACCTTGGGATAAGACACTATCGTGACACAGCGCTGCCAGACAGCTAATATTATTACCTGTTTCCATAAATGGATTATGCCGAAAAAGTACTGCACTCTCTTCGATAAGCTTACCTTCATCATCACGTAAACATAAAAATGCAGGATCAGTAATAGCGCTAAATTGTGGGTAGTGTTGCTGGATATCCTTAGCAATATTTGATTGCCAGAATTTATCGACGGCAATAGCACGCTCAAGTTCACGTTCATAATTCATTCGCACTGAATTGGTAATCATTACACTTAGTGACATTTTGAGCATAAACGGTGAATTTTGCGCATAGACGCTGCGAATTGAGGAGCTGGCACTAAAACGTTCTCCCTGGATACCTAAATCAATCAGGGTTTTGTTTTGAAGCATTTGTTGTATTTGTGGTAACTGGAACAAATGCTTTGCTTGCCACGGATGAATAGGAATTAAATTCTCTGCATAATCATCTGTGTGATTTATGAAGTATTGTTTGATGAGTGTATTGCTATCCTGATCAAGATTTGTTTTGGCGTATAAATTACTACTTTTCACCATAAAATAGTGGAGCTGAAATTCTTGTTTAAATTCAGGGTAATACTGGCAAAATTCCTCATCGCTAAATCCAGCACAACTTTTTGGTGTCGGGTGCATTTGGTGCCCGGCAATTAATGCGCTTTCACTGAGCTTAAAATCAACCCTAGTTTGATATAAGGATTTAATTTGTGCTTGAGGTAGTTTATTTAAACTAAGCTGCAGATTGTAGTCGCTGTTATTAATTAATTGTTTAACTCTTTCAATCTTATCACTTGGTGAATTATGGCGCTGAGCCAAGTCTTCCAGTAATATTTCAATTACTTGATTATTATCAAGTAATTCTACAGTTTGATCAATTTTGAGTAATAACACCGGAAACTTAAATTGATAGCGGTAACTTAGCGAAATACTATCTATCTGAACCCTTAGTTTTTCATCTCGATTAAAGAGCGGAATATCAATAAATAAACAATTTCCATGCGCTATAGGTTTTAATTGTGTTTGCTTAATCAAATAACTATTTAAAAAGTTTTTTAATGAAATGTGGTGTAATTTACGCATTCGTGACCCTTTTGAGTGTTGAAGTTAAAGTTTTGAAATACCGTGTTTTTTTGCGTAGTATAATATTCATAGCCCAAAATACTATTTAAAATAATTATATTCCGGTGACAACCAAGTCCTAGATCCGGCGAACCAACTCCGTGAGAATTTAGACTATTGTTTTGCATAAATATTTTATTTCTATTTAGGGTCTTGCTCTGTAAGCTAAAATCTGCATTTAACGCATATGCTTTTGTATCATTCAACATCAAATCTTGATTAAGAGAGCTCAATAATTGAGTGCTTTGCATAGCATAACCAGTTGCCAAAATTACTGCATCACACATAAATTGTTGCCTGTTTTTAGTTAATAAGTTATTGGTATGTAGATTTATTTGTTGTGTCGAGCTATTATTATTTACAACTATTTCATCTAAATTGGTATTAGCTAGCAAATTTAGGGCTTGTGGTTTATTACCAATACTTTGTCTATATAACTCATCAAAAATATCCGCAATAGTTTGCTTACTGATACCTTTATACATTAAATCCTGTTTTTCAATTAATGAGCGTTTTGTTGCGCCATCTAATTGGTAAAAATTAGTCATGTAATCCGGGCTAAAATGTTCAAGACCTAATTTGGAATATTCCATCGGGAAAAACCCATTGGCTCTGGTAAGCCAAGTTAATTGACGTGGGTGTTGATCTTGTTGTTTTAGCAATTCAAGAACTATTTCTCCCGCGCTTTGTCCAGAGCCAATTACACAGACTGATTGCAAATTACGTAGTTTGGTTTCATACTCTAAGAAATTTGCTGAGTGCAGTACATTGGGATGTTTAATATTAGAGAGTCTGGCAGGAATGTGCGGACTAGTTCCAGTCCCTAAGGCAATGTGTCTGCTGTAAATTTCGCTAACTGTCTGGTTGGTTATATTTTTAATAAAGATTTGATATATTTTACCGTCGCTATCTGTGTGAATTTGCTTAATGTCAGTTACTCTCGTGTTAAATTTTAGATTATCTAATTGCTGTGCCACCCATTGACAATAGTGATTATATTCTTCACGCAAGATGAAGAAATTTTCATAGAAATAAAATTTATATAGACGGTTATGAGCGTGCAAATAATTAATAAATGAATAAGGGCTTTGCGGATCGGCAAAAGTTACCAAATCTGCCATAAAAGGTACTTGTAAGGTAGTATTTGCTAACAGCAAACCTGGATGCCAGTTAAAACTTTCATTCTGGTCAATAAAAAGGCAGTTAAGTTCTTTTATTGGTTGACTTAAAGCAGCAAGACCAAGATTAAATGGACCAATGCCGATTCCAACTAAATCATAAATTACTGATTCGTTTTTTATTGTGCTTTTTTTCATGCTATGTCCTTCAAATTATTATTGAATTATATTTACGTGAGATTATTTCTGTAAACTTACTATCCCATGTCATTTTCATTTAAATCAAATGATATTGTTTGAGATACGATTGAATTAACTGGACTTGTGCCATCACTGGCAGGCTTAAAGCTTAACTCGCGAAACCATTTAATAGCGGCTTCATCGAGTACCTTATAACCGCTTGAGGCAATTACTTCAATTTTACTTATTTTGCCATACATATCAATTTGTGCTCTAATTGAGACTTTGCCAATCGCATTTTGTTTAATCGCTTCTGCAGGATAAACTAGTGGAGGTGGTGCTGAAACTAACTGTGCTTTATGAGCAATCTGTGGACTGGATCTTCCACTTGCTGCTTGTGTATTCTCTTGAATAGTAGACTTTTCGCTTTGAGAGTTATCTGCTATTTTAGTTGCTAAACTTTCCTTAGCCATTGGTTTAACCGTTGCTTTTTTAGTCTCGGTAACGATTTTTTTGCTAATTTTCTCCTCTGGGGTTTTTTGTGCTGGCTTTGCAGTATCCGCTTTTGTGGTTTGGCTGACAATATTGATATTTTCAATTACGCCAGCGGTGTTTGCACCGCTTTGTAATTCGCTTTGATTCAGCTGCCAGACATTTTGTTTATGTCCGAGTTGATAAAAAATAGCAAAATTTATCAAAAGCGATAGCATTATTGCAAAATATGCTTTAAAGGTATTCATTTATATCACCTTAGTATTTATAGGATGCTTGAGCATAGATATTTCTGCCAAGTGCCGGAAACATGGTATAGCCATTGTAGTTTTGATAATTTTGATTAAGCAGGTTATCAACCCCAACCATTGCTTCAATACCTTTGAGACGTTGTTTAGGTTTCCAACTATAAGCTAACCCTACGATTGCATAACCAGGCGCCTCGGGTAGAGTTCCATAAACGGTTGCTGGAGTATTCGTCTGGGTTAATGTATAATTCAAGCTAGTTTGAATTAAACTATCAATTGGTTTGATTGGAAAACCTAAACCAACATATCCTTTTGCCTGAGGAATTGGTAATGCCGATCCTGCAGGAATCAGATTATTTGACCCATTATAATAGCTTGATTGAGTGCTGCCATAGGTACTGGTAAAGTTGGTATCCAATATTACCCATGGTGAAGTATAGTTAATCGCCAGTGAATAGCCATATAATTGCGCTTGGGTAACATTACCCATTTGTGTCACATTGGTTGAGCCACTTTGCCCGACATAGGTCCAAAGTACATAATTAGATATATTGTTTAAAAAGGCATTAGCTGAGAGCATAAAGCTTTGTTCATTATTAATATTCGTCTTATATTTAATTCCGGCACTAGTATTATGTGCTATTTCAGGTTTTAATTCAGGATTTGCCTGATAAATATACCCTAATCCAGGTCCATACTCATAATAACCACTTAAGTAGAGATTGGATAGGGTTGGTGCTTGGAATCCCTCTGAGTACCCAACAAAGGCAAGCCATTCAGGTAGAAATTGGTAATTTAAGCCAATTTGATTGGTAAATAAACCACCACCACTATTGCCATCGTTCGCGCTTTGATTTTGGTAGTTGTTATACCGTGTTCCGGCAGTTAAGTTAATTTTTTTAGTAATGTCCCAGCTATCCTGAAGATATGCACCATAGAGTTGTTGTTGAGAAGTTGGGAAATTTAATACCGTAGGGCTGTTATACATATCAGAACCACTGATATTGGTGGCTTCTACACCATAGAGAAGTTTTTGTTCTGCAACTAGCGTGGTATTATTTAATTTAATACTGCTAGTATTAAGTGTAATATTTTGTGGGGGTTGATTCAGCCCTGAGTTGGTGTAAATCGGGTTAAGCGCATAATTACTAGTCTGGTATGATGCCTGAGCCTTAATATCAACATAAGGGTTATTGGGATTATAGCGATAATCAAGTGTGGTTTGACTTTGATTAAAATCAAAATTAGCTGGTTGATTAGTAGCGTTAGTATTATTAACAATAGTCGCTGGATATTGTCCATGGTTTTGCATATTTAGAAAGCTTAATTTTAAACTTTGACTGGCACTAATATCTAGAGTTATTTTAGCTAACCCTTGGAAATTAGTATTAGCAGAATAGGGTAATGTTGTACCATTGCCTAGTTGCATATTATTATCATTAGTTCCCACCAGATCAATCAAATAAGCAACCCTTCCGCTACGCGCAGCAAGTGCCGCATTTGAGTTTACCCCTTCAGTTGCCGAATTTCCGCCTAATGTTGCTTGGGTACTTAATTTATCACCATGTAATAGATCCTCAGGATCTAGAGTTGTGAAATTAACTGCACCACCCACGTTACCAGAACCGATAGTGATATCACTTCCGGTTTGAGTTGCACTTACCTGTTTAAATAAATAGGCGCTCGGGAGTAATCGCGTATCGTTGCCACCAAAATTAGTAAAGTAATTATTAACTCCATCAATCCCAACGACGATATTATCGCGGGTAAGACCACCAATACTGATATTTTGCGTGACAGTCTGTGTACCGCCTACGATGGAAATTCCTGCCATATTATTTAGCTCTTGTGCGGTGGTGTGGGCAGTATCTCCTGGTGCCGCAACAGTTACAGCTGGAACAAAGGTCGCACTTTCGTTTTGCGGACTTAGGTTTTGATAGGTTTTTGCTATGGGCTTGTTTTTGGTTGCCACTACTTGAATGTCATCTAAAGTAGTCGTCGAGTTAGTTCCATTTGTTGCATCATCAGCAAAAACTGGAGCGCTTAGTGAAAATAGGATAGTCGATAAAATTCGTGGTTTTCTTTGCATTTGGTGATTTTCTCAGTTGTTTAAATTATAAATTAACGTTAACAATTGCAATAACAATAGCGTTATTGTTGTTCATTATCTACTTGAATATTGGCGGTAGATATTCCCAATGATTTGCTGATTGCAAAAACTTTCATTAATACTTCTACTTCAAGTTTTTTATCTGTTGCAATAGTTATTTCAGTTATCTTTGTTGGTTGTAATTTTAAAAATTCCTCTATTTGTCCTACACTAGTAAAATTTTGCTCACCAATTCTAAAATTATTTTTATCAATTAGGCTAATTAACAAGTTCTTATGATCAATTGCTTTTGAACTACCTGCTTTTACTTCCGGAACGGGCAGCTCAATTGCTTGACGAATTGGACCAGCTAATAATACAAACATGATGACTAATACCAGCATGAAATCTAATAGCGGAATCAAATTGGGTTCACTAAGCTGTAATTTGGGATTATTGCTTTTTATCATGCTAATTTTTTGCCATTAACGAGTTATGGTATGCTGTTGCCAATAAAATTTTGTTTAACCACAGTTCACAATTAGCTAAATAGCTTTCTGTTTTTTGGCGAAGAAAGTAAAGGCTTAGCATGCTGATTAAGGCAAGAGTAATTCCAAACGCTGTTGCATACATTGCTTCAGACAAGTAAGTTATCATTTGATGCATACCTTCACTAGTCATTGACTTTGAAATTGAAGCAAACGAACGGCTCATGCTCCAAATAGTTCCAAGTAATCCTAGCATTGGGGAAATTATGGCAAATAAATTTAACCATTCAAGTGGTCGTTGTAGGTGATTTCTGGTTTGCAATAGGTTTAAACTTAATTCATCTTCAGCCTGTTTTTGTGTACTGTTTAAAATTATCTTTATCCAACTTTGATAAAGTTGCGGAGTTTTTGCAGTTTCGAGATCTGCTTTCTCCAATTCACCATTTTTAATGTTAGCGCTTATAATTTGTAAGCTTTTTAGTGGTAGCTTTGGTTGCAAATAAACCGTAATTAAGCGTTCAATACTAAGGGCAATAATAACTACACTAGCGATCACAAGTAAATATGCAATTAGCCCAAATGAGCTAAAAAAATGCTCTAAAACTATCATTTTAATATCTAACCTTTTAAAATTAATATGCAAATGAGAATCATTCTCGTTTGTAGAAGTCGAATTTTAAACTTATAGTTAGCTGGATGTCAAGTTATTTTTATAGTCTAAGCACAATTTATATTATAAGAAAGCATATATAAAAAATAGAAATGCTCTAAAATTATCATCTGGCAAGGTATTGATCAAAGGCAATTATTTAATGAGGTAAATATATGAGTGGTAATATTTAATAGTGGTACTTGGGTTATATTTACTAGTTACGAGCTCTTTGAATTGGACTCTATATATTTTGTGAAAATTTATATTTGAAAGAAATTTATTTATTTTATGAGAGATTAGCTTAAAATATCGTATATTAAATATATATTCGAGAATAATACAATGAGTACAACTAATTTAACTATGAGCAGCAATTGCGTCACACAAATCCGCGAGCTAATTATTCATGGTGAGTTATTACCAGGGGAACAGATTAAAGGAGAATATCTTAAAAATCGCTTAGGAGTTGGACTTAGCCCAATTCGAGAAGCTTTATCGCGCTTAGCCGCTGGTATGCTGGTGGACGTAGTGGATAATATTGGATTCCGAGTAGCAAAACTGAGTAGAGATAAGGTTTACGACTCCTTTCAAACATATGCCAAAATTGAGGCATTGTTACTTCGTGAAGCAATTGAGCATGCTGATGATCAATGGGAAGCACAAATTATGGCCTGTATTTATCGACTTGCTAAAGTTGAGTCACAGGACATTAAGATTGCTTACCAGCAATGGTCAGAGCGTAATGATGAATTTCATAATGCCTTAGTTGCAGGATGCAAACTAGATGGTTTAATGGAAATCAGGAACAATTGTTTATTAATCAAAGATTGGTGTTATGGATTGGCGTATCCTAACTTAAGTGAAGAAATGGTTGTAGTTAACCATAATGAACATGCCAAAATGGCAGAGTTGGCAATCGCCCGCAAAGCTGATGCTGCCTGCGCGATGCTTTATAAACATACATTACATAGTTTGGATGCAATAGTTTCTCGACTTCAGCGAATTGGCGTTGCTAAGATACAATTTTAGCTGGAGCGGCTTTAAATATTTGCGCCGCAATAATTCCTAGCTCATAAAGTAAATAAAGCGGTAACGCCAGCATGGTTTGAGATAAAATATCCGGAGGAGTAACAATTGCAGCGATAATAAAACATCCCACAAACATATAAGAGCGAATCTTACGTGCTTTAGCAATGCTCAAAATCCCAAAACGGATAATTAAAAATACAATTACCGGCATCTCAAATGCCAGCCCAAAGATAATAAATAACGATAAAACAAAATTTAGATAATTACTAATGTCGGTTAACATGGTGATTTCGGGTGCTTTAAATTGTCCTACAAAATGAAAAATTGCTGGTAAAACCAAAAAATAACAGAATATTACACCTGTAATAAATAGCACAAAAGAGCTAATAATAACCGAAGCAATCAAACGTCGTTCACTGCGATATAAACCTGGGGCAATAAATTGCCAGATCTGAAATAAAGTATGCGGCAAACTAATCACAAATGCAAGTAATGCAGCTAGCTTCATTGGAATAAAGAATGGCGAAGTAATATCTGTAGCGATTAGCTCTGCGTGCTCTGGCAAAAATTTACTTAGCGGACTTGCCAGAAGTTGGTAAATTTGGTTGCTAAAAGGAAACAGGCAGGCAAAAATAATTAAAATACCCACAATTGAGAAAATTAAACGCTTGCGTAAATCCACTAAATGATGGATAAAGTTTGACTCAGATTCAATCATCGTTGTTCCGTATCATATAGGGTAATCGTCAAATAATTCAGCTTGTTGTTCAAAGTCTAGTTCTGGTTGATATAAAAATTGATATTCACTATATAAAAAATCGCCTTCATCCCTATAGTCATTAATTTTATGTTCAAGTGGTTGGATTTGGCTTTTTAATTGATTAAAAGTCTGCTGCATTTCTTGGCGGATTCCGTCAATTTGTGACATACCGCTATGTTCGTAGAGCTGTGATTTTAAATTAGTAGTAAATTTACGTAAGAGCGCTAGCATACGCCCTGCCTTAGTTGCAATTTCAGGTAATTGCTCAGGTCCAAAAATTAGAAGAGATATTATTATAATTAACAATATCTCACTAAAACTAATTCCAAACACAGTTAATCCGGTTTTTTAGTAGAGTTATCATCTTTATCCGTTTTTTCTTCAACCGCATCTTTGAAATTTTTCACTGCTTCGCCTACATCCTTACCAATATTTTTAAGTTTTTTGGTACCAAAGATAACTACCACAATCAACAATACGATTAACCAATGCCAAATACTAAAGCTGCCCATATATATCCGTCCTTGTTTTTTTACATTAAATATACTAGCGGTTACCAACTACGTGAACGTGTAAATGGAAGACCTCCTGTCCACCTTTAAGTCCCGTGTTGATCTGAGTTTTATAACCTCCGTCCAAACCATATTCTAATGCCAGATTATTAGCTAATATCATGATTTTGCCCATTAAAGCACTATGTTCAGTAGTTAAATGTAACATGCTTTCAATATGCATCTTAGGAATTATCAATAAATGAACTTCTGCTTTAGGGTTAATATCATTAAAGACAAAAACATCATTATCCTCATAAACTACTTTAGTTGGAATTTCTTTACGCACTAATTTACAAAAAATGCAATCGTTCATATTATCTATACCACCATAAATTATTATTAAAATTGCTATAAAACAACAAACCAAAGTCAATGACCTTAATAGTCATTGCAAAAAGTCATGATTCATCGTCTGGAATCGGGAAGAGTATAGCAATTAATTAATGATTAATGATATAATTATAGCTTAGTTTATGCCTTATTCTCAAGTACGTTTGATGAATAAAGTTTTGAATTCAAATTTTACAGAGTGTTCAAGCCTAGGTGGGAAGTGTTTTAATGTTGAAAAAAGTATTGAAGATCAAGCTTAAAGTTGTTACATTGGTTATTATTATTTTAATTTTGGCGCAAGTAGTTACTGCATATTTTTTTGGAGTAATCGCCGAGAAGCAGCTTAATCTCCAATTTAAACATATGACGGATTCCTCCATGATAACTGTAGTAAAACACGACTATCATCGTGGTTGGTTTAGCTCTGACGAAACTGTAACGCTAGCAGTAAACAGCCAATTCCTTAAAAATATTGCCAACCTTTTACCTTCAGCGGATAAAGAATCTGCGATAACCCTAAATAAAACTGACTATGTTGTTAATTATTCAACTCATATTACCAATGGCGTGTTTGCGGGATGGTTACACGGTAAAATTTATCCAACAATTGCTTATGCCGATACTAGAGTAGTATTACCGGAAAAATTAAATAAAATTCTCAATAAATTCTTTGATGGAAAACCTGCATTTAAGATTAATAATGTTGTATTTCTAAATAAAGCAGGTAAATACATAATAACATCACCATCATTTAACTATGATGAAGCCCTATCGGGAGTTAAAGTTAGTTGGGGTGGGCTAGATTTAGAAATTGCTTATAATGACAAATTTAATCAATTTGAAAATAATCTAGAAGCTCCTTTTTTTGCTATGATTGCTCCGACTAAGGGTGAACTTAGTTTTAGTGGTTTAAATTATAATTCAGTTTCTAGTTATAGTGTCAATCAAATTAAAGTTGGTACCACCGATTTTAATCTTACTAGTTTAAAAGTCCAATTACTCGAAAGTAATATTACTCAATTTAAACTTGGTGAAGCAGTGCATTTATTAACTGGTATTAATTCAGTTGATTTTTTAAATGGAATAGATGCGATTAATCCTACTGATTTTACAATTAGCCGGGTACACTATAACTCATTAAGTAACGATCAAAAAAATCTGTTTAGTGCTTCTGCTAAAGCCGGATTTGAAAGCATAACTAGTAATAGTAATAACTATGGTCCGATGAATTTTGATCTGGATATTGGGCATATTGATGCACCTGCTTTTAGTAAATTAGCTGATTTGTTAAATTCTGCGGCTAGTGAAGATCAGTCAACTTCAGTTAACCGTGATAAAACCATTGCACAGCTAAAAACGACTATGCTACCGATATTAGTTAATTCGCCCTTAATAACTTTAAATGAATTTAAGTTAAAAACTCCTAGCGGTCTTATTTCCTTAGCAGGAAGTGCGACAACGCATAATTTTGAATCTGCGGATATGAGTGAGCAGAGTAAGTTTATGCAAAAGTTATCGTTAAAAATGGGGTTTAATGTACCTAAACCAGTTTTAGCTTACTTTTTCGTTTTACAAATGAAATACTTCTTAACTTCAGGTAATGCTCAAATGGATAAGCAAAGCTCGGATGCGTTAGTTAAAGTGGTAAACATTTTACTGGATAATCAACTTAGTGTCTGGCTCAAGAAGGGCTATTTAAAAGAAAGTGCTAATGAACTTAGTAGCACTATTGCTATGGAAAGTGGCGTGGTTACGCTCAATGGCGTTGTAACAAAATAATTCCATAACTGATTTATAGAAGTAACCAGATGAAAGTTGAAAATAGCTTATTAAATACGCGTAAATTTTTGCCATTATTTAGCGTCCAATTCTTAAATGCGATGAGCGATCATATGCTAAAGAACGCTATTTTGGTAATGATTACTTATCAAGGGCTGACTATTGGTGGCTTAAGCCCTGAACTCTCGGTTAATATCTCCACGCTCCTATTTATTTTACCATTCTTTTTATTTTCTTCGTATGCGGGTAAAATTGCTGATATGTATAGCAAGGTTAAATTAATTCGGTACATTAAAATTTGTGAGATCTTTATTATAGTGCTGGCAGCAACAGGGATTTTTAGTCGTAGTGTTGAAATATTAATCTTTTCACTTGTGGCTATGGGCACACATTCAACCTTCTTTGGTCCAATTAAATTTTCAATTTTGCCACAATATATCAAAGAGCGTAAAGTTCTATTGCTGGCGAATGGGTACATTGAACTAGGAACTTTTGTTGCGGTACTAATCGGACAAACGCTAGGCAGCTGGTATATGGCGAATGAAGAGCTTGAGATTATTGTCGGTCTTATGACGTTCTCAACCATTAGTGGTTTAATTTTGAGTTATCGCATGGAAAAGACCATGCCATTAGGGACTAAAGAAAAATTTCATTGGAATTTATTTAAAGATACTTGGCTATCATATCGTAAAGTAATCGTAGATAAAAAAATTAAAAATAATATTCATGCAATCTCGTGGTTTTGGGCAATGGGGGTAGTTTACTCAACTCAGCTCCCCGTGTTTACCCAAATCTATATGGGAGGGTGTGCGCATGTATTTAGTATTTTATTAGCAATTTTTTCGATTTCAATTGGACTTGGATCATTAATCTGTGCCAAAATTTCAGATGGGAAAATAGTCAAACAATTTGTAATTCTTGGGTCTGTTGGAATGGCATTTTTTAGCATAATTTTGATTGGGATTAATTTCCATCCACATGACCATTGTTTAACCTTAGCGGAATTTAGCACCTCTTGGTATGGAGTCGTGAACTATATTTTAATCTTTATGATTGGGTTTTCAGCGGGGTTTTATTCAGTGACTTGCTATAACGAGTTGCAGGTAATTTCACCGATCGAAATATTATCTCAAGTTATTGGGGTGAATAACGTTTTAAATTCATCTTATATGTTACTTTGTTCGCTTATTTGCATTTTGTTATTATTCTTTGTTAATTTGTGGTGGTTGTTTGTCGTTATGATTGTTTCTAATTTACTTTTCGCAATATGGTATTGGCGGGTAAATTTCAGAGTTGGTTTTTAATTTCATATGCTCTGAAAACAATTACATTACCACTGCATTCTAAATTTATTTGGTCCGCATTAGCTTGGTTAAGCGTGCCATGGTTAAGTGCTGTGAAGTTTTGATTGACTAACGGCCATTTTAATTCTCTGCAACTAATCTTGGTGTTTTGATTTAAACAGAAAAATGATACTTGCTGCCCTGGTATACTATTGAAACTGTGTCGCCCAGCAGAAAATACTTCTAAAACACCAAAATCACTCAATATTGCGATTTTACTAAATTGTGCTGAATATTGCTCAAGTAATGCAATATTTGCCAAGGTATGATCTTCTCGTAAACCGGTTGCTGCAAAAATCAGAACTGCTTGTTCAACGCCATAGTTTGCAGTAATAAAATTTATCGCTTTAGTTAAGTCAGTAGTATTTTGATCGACAAGCTGAATATATGGATTTTTCACAAAGTTCTTGAGGTTGTTGTGATCTGATGAGTCTCCGTCACCAATCGCATAATCTGCGATTATTTTATGCTTTGCTAAAGCATTAAGCGCTCCATCACAGGCAATTATTGGGCTGCCACTTATAAGTTGTGCGATTATCTCAGGATTAGTCGGAAATAATCCATTTGCACAAATACTAATATGTTCTAGGTATTCAGGTATTAATCGAGAGAGCATATTCATCCATTGCTCGCTAAAGTAGTAAGATCCCAACGTGGATGAACATTAAAACTATAGGTGAATTTTTGTTGGTCTAGGCGGATAGCGCCAGCTAGTGCGATCATTGCGCCATTATCAGTACATAGACGTAATGGTGGGTAAAATGCTTGTGCTTTGATTTTAGCTAATTCGAGGTCTAACTTTTCTCGTAGGCGAATATTAGCACTAACCCCGCCAGAGACAACTAAGGTTTTAATTCCAGCTTTTTTTAATGCCAAAACTGATTTTTTCACTAAAACATCGGTGATTGCTTCTTCAATAGATCTGGCGATATCATATAAAACCTGTCCTTCGAGAGCAATATTCTGGTCTTTTAGATTATTGATGAGTGTTAAAACCGCAGTTTTTAAACCGGAAAAACTCATCGTAAGATCACCACTATGAATCATTGGACGTGGTAGTTTATAAGTTTCTTGCCCATTTATCGCCAACTCAGCAATATAGCGTCCACCTGGGTAGGGTAACCCCAGCATTTTTGCCGTTTTATCAAAAGCTTCACCAGCGGCATCGTCTAAAGTATCTCCAAGTAGCTCATATTCACCAATTGTTTTAACTGCAATTAATTGACTGTGCCCACCAGATGCAAGTAACGCAACAAATGGTGTGCTAGGCTTATTTTGGGCAAGCAGCGGTGATAATAGGTGTCCCTCAAGATGATGAACCGGAATCACGGGTAATTGATTAGCAAAACCTATGCTATTAGCTATACTGGCGCCAATTAATAGTGCACCATTTAACCCAGGTCCAGCAGTATAAGCAATAGCATCCAGATCACTTAATTGACATTTTGCTTGTATCAGACATTCGTCTATTAACGGAATAATTTTACGTAAATGATCACGCGAGGCTAATTCAGGAACTACTCCTCCATATTGGCGGTGAAGTTCAATTTGTGAATATAAGGTATCAGCAATTAATCCCAGATTTGTATCATAAATTGCGATTCCTGTTTCGTCGCACGAACTTTCTATTCCCAATACCTTCGCCATATCTTTATTAACCCTAATCTAATTTTAGCCTGTGATTTTATCATAGACTTATTGTTTTGAGCATAGGCTTTGAGCGCTTTTGTCAATTAATCTAAGCAATTATACTTTGCGAGCATATTTATATAGCATTTTTGCTTAATCTAATATTGGCATGATGTGCTAAAATAAAGGAAATCTGTACAAAAGCTCGTGGCAAAATAGCGAGCATTGTAATTATTATAATTGTATAAAGACAAAGCATGGGGTACTAAATTGCAACAATTTACGAATTCTGCATTAGAGGCAGTGAAATCTTATTTTCAACAAAAAGAGTTAGTCGAGCATAAACCTGAAATTTTAATTGATGAAACAACTGAGCTGTGGCAAGAAGTAAATCTTATTCAAAGTGGCGAGGGTAGTCTAAACCAAACTTACCGTGATTTTCTATGGGGTTATGCAATTAATCTAGACCCTAAGCTTAATGATGCTGAAGTTTTGGAGCAGCTTGTACCGCTTTGGAGTGCTGCACGTGGAAAGAAATTTGCGGCGGATAAACCGATTGATGAATTTTATACCGAGCTTGAACTTAGCTGGTTATGGTTTTTAATGGTCTCCTGTGCTGGTGAAAATGAATTTGACCAGATTAGAGTAGCAAAAATGCGTGCAATAATCAGACGTTACAGTAATTTACCGCAAATTTGGCTCTATCTTTGCCAGCTTGATGGTGATGCAATTAAAACCGCTTATACTTTTTAATGAGGCAGTCTGTGCGTTATATACAAGATAATATTGCTGCTATTGCTAGTGGTTCAGGGCAGGCCGGAGTTGGGGTAATTCGCATTTCTGGTAATAACTTAAGTGAACTTGCTTCTGCTTTAACTGGTAAGCAAAGATTAAAACCGCGTTTTGCACATTATGGTGAATTTGTTGATGCCACTGGTGAGATAATTGATTCAGGGTTAATTATCTGGTTTGATGCGCCGCGTTCATTTACTGGTGAAGATGTTTTGGAACTACAGGGACATGGCAGTCCAGTTGTACTAAACATGTTGCTTAGACGTTGTTTGGAATTAGGCTGTCGCTTGGCTGAAGCAGGGGAGTTTACCAAACGAGCATATCTCAATGGCAAACTGGATTTGGTGCAAGCGGAGAGCATTGCGGATTTGATTCATGCCGAGAGTGAGGCTACTGCCAAAGGAGCGCTAAAATCGCTAAAAGGTGAATTTTCTCGCCATATTGAGGTAATTAATGAACAATTGATTAACTTGCGTATGTTTGTTGAAGCAACCTTGGATTTTCCTGAAGAAGATATTGAGTTTATTGCGAATGCGAAAATCAAGCAAAAATTAGAAGCTTTACGTGAACAAATTCATCAGTTGCTATCAAGTACACAGCAGGGGGTGATTTTAAATAATGGTGCTAATATTGTAATTATTGGTCGCCCCAATGTAGGGAAGTCGAGTCTTCTAAATGCTTTAGCCAATGAAGAAGTTGCTATAGTTACCTCAATTGCCGGAACGACCCGCGATATAGTGCGGCAAAAAATTATTGTTGATGGTGTTCCATTTAATATCATAGATACTGCAGGAATCCGTGAAACTCAGGATGTTGTTGAAAAGATTGGAATTGAGCGAGCTCTCTCTGTAGTAAAAGATGCTGATCTCGCTTTGGTGCTAATCGATGATAACGTTGGCATGAGTGAAGAAGATACGCAAATTCTTAACCAGTTACCCGCAGAATTACCTCGTATTTTTGTTCATAATAAAATTGATTTGTCATCTGGGACTGCTTCTATTGTGGATAATGAAAGTGGCACTCAAGTATATATTTCAGCTAAACTTGCTTTGGGAATTGATCTGCTTCGTCAAAAATTATTATCTTTGATTGGCTGGGGAAATTCTGCTGGCGATGTGTTTTTAGCGCGTACTCGCCATTTGGATGCCATGCGCATAACTGTAAATCATATAGATAGCGCATTTAGCAATTGGCAATCACTAGAGATATTGGCGGAGGAGTTGCGCTATTCACATACTGCTCTTAGTAGTATTATAGGTGAATTTAGCGCAGATGATTTGCTTGGGGAGATATTCAGTAAATTCTGCATTGGAAAGTAGTATTAAAATTGACTATAAAATCTAGCAATACCAGATTATTCTGATGCCATATTTACTTGATGTGGTAAATTAACCTGTGTTAATGTCTAGTATTACTAGATAATTAATGTATTATATTTACGTAATGATAAAAACATTTCTGTTGCCGTTAGCAAAAATATAAAAATTCCTGCATAGTTTGCACATGCAAATTTTATTCCTGAGAAATTTAATCTTCAGAAATCAGTATTATTAAATGATGAGAATATTCAGCAATATTTAATGTCGGCTGAATTGGATGGCTTAAAAATAAGCTATTCTTGTAATGAGTTAGCGATACTTGAAATATTATGTACCTGTAAAACTGAGCATGATTATGAGGAATCTAGCCAATTAATGGAGTCTTTTCCGTACTTGCGTAGTGCTATAGTGCAAGAACTGCTAAATCAGTCTAATTCCATAATAGCAACCAGATTATATCTGCACCTTGCTAAGTTGCACAATCTTGCTTGGTATAAAAAGCTTGATTTATTATAAATTCGATAGTTCACCGGTAAGCATACGCCATTAACATCGGTATAAAATTCCAAGGCGGTTATGTCATATCAATCATAATATCATATCTGTTGTCAATGCGTAAGTCCTAGATTAATTTCTATTGACTAATGTATTATATGGTGCTATAATGTTCCAATATGACACCTATTTACACCATTAAAGGAATTTATAAAATGACTTACAAAACCGTAAAGCTTCCAGCCGAGTTTCTTGAAGAAGTAAAACAATCAGCAACAGAAGAGTTTAGATCTGTTTCTCAACAGTTGTTGTATTGGGCTACTTTAGGTAAAAAAGTTGCCAAGTCTTATTTCGAGGATGAAGATGATTTAGAACTTGGACAACTAGCGCTAAAACGCTATCAGGAAGAAAAGCATCTTGCCGTTAAGGTTGATTTAAATGACCTATGAACTTAAATTTATTCCGTCGGCGAAAAAAGAGTGGGATAAATTAGATCATTCAATAAAGCAAATGTTTAAAAAAGCACTTGCCAAGCGGTTGCTTAATCCATTTGTTCCTGCGGCTAAACTTAGAAATCTACCAATTGAATGCTATAAGATTAAGTTAAGAACCGTTGGCTACAGATTAATTTATACCGTTGAAAATGGAGAGCTTGTGTTATTAGTTCTAACCATTAATCGTAGAGATGTGGTTTACGACAAAATAAATGAACTTATTAAATAATCGCCAGAATATTAAATTCAGTTGTTTTTTTGCTAATTCTGGTATCTTCGTCTTTGTAAAAATACACTTAATAAGTTTAAAATCTAAATGAGGCAAACATGAGTGCGTATGAAAAACCCTTGATAAATTAATCAAACAAATAAATAAGGGTAACTGCTCGCCCACTATCATAAGTCAAATTTGCCACTAAGAGCCCAACTGACTGCAACTAATGGGTTTACTCCT
>JAIEPY010000103.1 GCA_019748155.1 Burkholderiales bacterium
TTTTTTTAAAATCACCATTTCTTCAGTGGGCTGTCACGCCCCATCAAGTGACATTTCTATTTCGGGTTAACATATTTATTACACTAATATTCTTTACATTAATTACATTATTAAATCTGGAGCATTTATGCTTAACATATATATTCATCATCTTTGAATCTTGGACTTTGTCGGATTTCAAACAAGGCTCCTTATGTAGTTCTATCAAATGCTAATACCAAAAACTACAAATGAATATTTGCATTTTCTTTGCTTAGTAGACACTCCCTATTTTATGATAAAATGACCTATAATCACATTTATGAAAATCAGTCTATGTTAATACCAAAATCAGATCAGGAGTTTTTTGAATTTTATTGTAAGGCTGCCAATGTTACCTTTAATAATGGCGAGAATGAGGTCATTTTTATCAAAAATGCCATTCTTGAATTCAGCTATCTGTCACCATCATATCTAAAAAACCTCGATCCTAATGGCATAATAAAATTGGATCAAGACAACAGGATATTAACCAGCAGCGATGATTTTCATCTTCAACGGGCAATAAAACAAGACCTTGAGATAAAGGAAACATTAACCGCACAAGATTTTATTTATATTGATATTTATAACAGGGTGGGTTTAATTCACAAGCGTCCTATAATAAATCCGGCAACTAATAATTTTGTTGGTATAATTGGCACGGTAAGACCATTTTATATGCCAAATATTTTAAGCCTGATTTATAAAATTCACGATGTTACAATTGGCATGCTAAATTCATCCAAAGCCCAACCACCCAAATACCAAATTACTGATCGTCAGCAAATGGTGTTATTTTTGTATCTCAATAAATTCTCAAATACCGAGATTGCCACGATTATTAGTCTGGTTAGCGAGAAAATATCAAAAAACCGAGTTAACGACCACCTTCAAAACCTTAAATATATTTTTAATGTAACCACAAAAGAACAGCTGATAGAGAAAGCAATTTCACTTAATTACCATCGCTTGATACCACGAGGGTTTCTAAAACCAGGAAGTTACCCAATTACGGATGAAGCTATGATCGTAGGATAAAGCGCCGCGGATAATAGATGAATGTTTAATTGGGCGCAGTGATATTTTGTGATGTAGTTAGTAGTTTAAATAACTCCAGTGCACGCGCACGACTTGATTTTAAATCAACCAGCGGATGCGGATAATCTATGCCTAAGCAAACATTTGCTGCAGTAAGAATTTCTTCGGGTGCTTCCCAAGGATTGAATAAATACTTATTTGCTAGCAAAGCCAACTCTGGAACATAACGACGAGTATAATGACCATCTGGATCAAATTTCTGCCCCTGCGTCACAGGATTAAAAATTCTATAATACGGCGCAGCATCTGCTCCAGTGCCCGCAACCCATTGCCAGCTAGCACTGTTATTGGCAAGATCGGCATCAATCAGGCAATCCCAAAACCAACGTTCACCATCTCGCCAGTCAATTAATAAATTCTTAACTAAAAACGAAGCAACTATCATACGAACACGGTTATGCATATAACCAGTTTGCCATAATTCACGCATACCTGCATCAACTATTGGAATTCCGGTCTGACCTTTTTGCCATTGGATTAATAATTTGCTATCACTCACCCAAGGAAAATTATCAAATTTACGCTGCAAGTTGACCCGGGGAATGCTTGGGTTATAATAAAGCAAACTATATGAAAATTCACGCCAAGCCATTTGTCTCCGAAATGCCTCAAAATTATTCTCGGCAAACTGAGCATAAGATGCATACCAGACTTGGTTGGGTGATAGCTCGCCGAAGTGTAAATAAGTTGATAACCTTGAAACCGCATTCTTAGCGGGAAAATCACGCCCTTCTTTATAATCTGAAATGCCTTCAGCCATAAAATCAACTAACTGTTGTTGTACAGCAAGCTCACCAATGCTCCAATTAGAAATAATCTCTGAGCTCCAGCTCTTGTCTGGCAATAATTCAAGCTTATCTATAGCTGATTGATTGGTTTGCTGATCATTGAAAAAAAATTGTATTTGATTTGGCTTATCTAACGGTAGTCGTGGCGCTATAGCCTTAAGGCATCCATTATGGTAAAAAGGTGTAAACACTCGGTATGGGGTTTTATCGCTTTTTAAAACCTCCCAGGGCTCCCAAAGCAATGAGCCATTGAAAGTGTTAACCGCAATACCTTTACCCAGTAAATCCTGCTTAATCTGAGTATCGCGCACAATCCGCCACGGTTCATAACAACGATTCCAGTTAACCGTAGTTACATTATACTTGTCTATAAGCTCAGACAAAATTATTTTTGGATCGCCAGAAAACACCAACAATTGCCCATTTAATGATGAATTTAGTGCAATTAATGATTGATGCAACCAACAACGACTAGCTGCACCCATTTTATAGATATCAGAATTAACATCATCTAAAATATAAACAGGAAGAACCAGACCCTTAGTCGCAGCATCAAATAAAGCTGGATTATCACTTAAACGTAAGTCCTGACGAAACCAATGTATTGTTACCATAGCACTCATTTTATAAAATTTAGCACCCTTATAAAGTAACAGCGCCTTTTATCATAATTTTTGATTTAATTTCTAGTTATAATATCCAAAATAACTTTATTGGTTTCACGCACTCCATAATGGTGAGTATGTTTGAGCTCAACACTTACCGACTTTTTACCAGTAATTTCATTATCTGTATTTTTGCGCTGCATTAAAAATACCACCATTAAATACAGTGGCTTAAAGAAAGCTACCACAATTTAGCTAACTGGCTTTGCAACTGACTAATAATCGTATTCAATTCATTAACCCGTTTTGTGTCTTTGGCAACTAAGTCTGCCGGAGCTCGTTCAACATATTGCGGATTATTTAGCTTAACCTGCATTTTTTCTACTTCTTTATTGTTTTTCTCAATCTCTTTAGTTAAACGAATTTTTTCAACAGCAACATCAATTTCTACTTTTAACATCAAACGCGCACCCTCAGTTACCGCAACTGGAGCACTATCAGATTCAAGAGTTGTAACTAACTCAACCTCAGAGATTTTAGCTAACACTTTGATGTATTCAGCATATGCCACAAATAACTCCGGCTTGGCAGTTTCAATAAATAATGGAGCTTTCACTGCTGGTAGTAAACCCATTTCGGCGCGTAAATTACGCACCACTCCGGTTAATTGTTTTAACTGTGCTATTTGCGCCAATACCTGATCACTATCCACAACAGCATAATCTGTTGCCTCAGGGAAAGGTGACAACATAACGGATGCTTGTTCATTTTTGCTAGCCCGTGGAGCAACTACCTGCCATAACTCTTCTGTGATAAATGGCATAAATGGATGTGCTATTCTCAGTACTGCTTCCAGCACGGTTAAAAGTGTATCAATCGTAGCTGCGCGAATACTCTCATCTGAAGACTGTAAATTAACCTTAGCTAATTCTAAATACCAGTCACACAACTCATTCCAGATAAACTCATAAATCCGTTGGGTGGCCAAATCAAAACGATAGGTAGTAAAACCATTTTCCACATCAGTTATCAGACGAGCTAACTCAATCAATATCCAATTATCAATCATTGAACGCTTAGTTGAAGTAGCTACCAAAGCTTTATGATTTTCAACATTCATCAGCACAAACTTAGTGGCATTAAATAATTTATTACAGAAATTTCGACTGCCCTCAATTCGTTTTAAATCAAAATTAATATAACGCGCCTGAGTTGCTGAGGTAGCTAGTGAGAAACGCAACGCATCCGCACCAAAAGCTAAAAAGCCATCTGGATAGTCTTTACGGGTTTGTTTAGCAATTACTTCTGCTTGTTTTGGATTCATCAGGTTCGCGGTACGTTTAGCTACCAGCTCATCAAGGCTAATACCATTAATGATATCCAGCGGGTCAATCACATTGCCTTTGGATTTAGACATTTTTTCACCGTGCGCATCCATAATCAAGCCGTTGATATAAATATCTTTGAATGGAATCTCACCAGTAAATTCTTCGGTCATCATTATCATCCGCGCCACCCAGAAGAAGATAATATCAAAACCAGTTACCAGCACATTTGAAGGTAAGAAAGTTTTTAATTCCGGAGTATTATCTGGCCAGCCGAGCGTTGAAAAACACCATAATGCCGAGCTAAACCACGTATCCAAAACATCATTGTCTTGTACAAGTTCTACATTATCCCCCTCCAATTGACGTAGCGCATCTTCATAACTTAATGCTACACAAACAAACTCCCCAGTTTTCTTATTAAAATAAGCCGGAATCCGATGCCCCCACCACAATTGGCGCGAGATACACCAATCTTGTATTTTCTCTAACCATTGGTCATAGGTTTTTTTCCAGTTTTCCGGTACAAAGCGAATTTTGCCACTATTAACTAGTTCCAAACCTCGTTCAGCAAAACTATCCATCCTCATGAACCATTGATCCGTCAGCATCGGTTCAATTACTACGTTAGTCCGATCACCGCGTGGCACCATCAATTTATGCGGCTTAGTTTCAACCAGTAACCCAAGCGCTTCTAAATCAGCCAAGACCGCTTTCCGCGCCGCAAAACGTTCTAGCCCACGATATTTTTCTGGCGCATTGTCATTGATAAAGCCATCTAGGGTCATAATACTAATGACAGGAAGACTATGCCTACCACCTAACTCATAGTCGTTAAAATCATGTGCCGGAGTAATTTTTACACAACCCGTACCAAATGCAGCATCGACATAATCATCGGCAACAATTGGAATTTCACGCCCTACCAAAGGCAGAATTAACTTTTGCCCAATCAGGTGTAAATAGCGTTCATCTTCAGGATTGATGGCAACAGCGACATCACCCAACATGGTTTCTGGGCGAGTTGTTGCGACAATTATTGACTCGGTGCTATCTTTTACTGGGTAACGAATATGCCATAAGCTACCATTTTCTTCACTGGAAATTACTTCTAAATCTGACACTGCTGTTTGTAGTTTGATATCCCAGTTAACCAAGCGCTTACCACGATAAATCTTTCCACCGTTGTATAAATCCACAAAAACTTTGCTAACTGCTTTAGATAAACCCTCATCCATAGTAAAACGTTCACGCGACCAGTCACATGAAGCACCTAGCCTGCGCATTTGATTGGTAATCGTACCACCTGAATACTCTTTCCACTCCCAAACTTTTTTTACAAATTCTTCACGACCCAAATCATGACGGGAAATATCCTCTTGGTCTAATTGACGCTCCACCACGATCTGAGTTGCAATCCCAGCATGATCAGTTCCAGCCTGCCATAAAGTATTATAGCCTTTCATCCGATGGTATCTGATTAGTGCATCCATAATGGTTTGCTGAAAAGCATGCCCCATGTGTAAAGTTCCGGTGACATTCGGTGGCGGCAATTGAATACAATAACTCGGCGCGTTAGTATCATTACTTGGCTTAAAATAACCATTACTTTCCCATTGTTGATACCATTTAGTCTCAATTTCACTTGGCGTATATGCTTTAGCTAATTCCATTTATGCTGCGATCCTTTTATAATATAAAATTCATAATTTACCCGGTATTTTAGCACAGCTCATAGGCTAAATTTTTGATACTTAATGCCAAAACGCGGGCTAAACCAAAAAATTCGCCGATGAATACTTAGCAAATAATGCTAAAATTGAAACCTTTAACCTTTATGCGACCATTCAATGAAATTTTTACTTACAGTAATTGCAAGCATATCGCTAGCCACAACTAATTGCTATGCAAAAAGCGTAATTAATGCTGATGCCAGATTTGAACTTTATGAATCAATGATTAGCCAAAAACGAGTTGCAGTTTTTGCTAATAATGCTTCAATAGTTGAAAGCGAAAATATCATCAGTTTCTTACACAACAAAAAAGTCAACATCGTCAAAATATTTACCCCTGAACACGGTTTTAGCGGATTAAGTGATGCGGGTGTATCCGTTTCAGATACTGCGGAAAGTGGAATCAAGATAGTTTCTTTATATGGAAAAAAAGAGCGCCCGGATAGCAAAGACTTAGCAGATGTTGATGTTATCTTATTTGATATTCAGGATGTTGGAGTACGCTATTATACCTATATTTCATCATTGCAAAAACTCATGGAAGCCGCAATTGAAAATAATAAACCATTAATAATCTTAGACCGCGCTAACCCCAATGGGTTTTACATCGATGGACCAGTATTAGAAAGTAAGTATAAATCATTTGTTGGAATGCAAAAAATTCCAATCGTCTATGGAATGACTATTGGTGAGTATGCCAAAATGCTACAAGGTGAACAATGGTTGGACGTGGCGCCACGACAAAACGCTAAACAACTCAAATTAAGCGTAATTCCTCTAGATAATTATACACATCAAACTAAAGTAGTCTTAAAAATTAAGCCCTCTCCAAACTTACCAAATATGAACGCAATTTATTTGTATCCATCATTAGGATGGTTTGAGGGCACAAAACTTAGTATTGGACGCGGTACTTTAATGCCATTTGAAGTATTAGGACACCCTGCTTACCAGAGTGATTTTAGTTTTACACCGCAAACGATGACTGGTGCACTCAATCCGCCACTAAAAGGTGAAAAATGTTACGGATGGGATCTGCAAGTAGCAGAAAGTACAATACAGCCTCAGCAAAATGCACAAATTCAGTTAAAATATCTTTTGCAAGCCTATCAGCAATTTCCAGATAAAGGCCACTTCTTTACGCCGTTTTTTTATAAGTTGTCTGGAACTACAGCTCTACGTCAGCAAATTGAATCAGGATTAAGTGAAAGTGCCATTCGCACTAGCTGGCAACCTGATTTGAATAAATTTAAAGCAATTCGTAAAAAATATCTATTGTATCCGGAAAACTAATATTTCAATGAGTAAACATATCTTTTTTGTCCTTTTTGCAATCGCCAATATTGTATTTTCAAGCGTTCTCATTCGTTTTTGCGAAACAGGTCCTGTTGCGTCTGGTGCATATCGCTTGCTACTGACTATCCCTATGTTACTCGCGATGAATAGTAGCAATAAACGTAATTTCCAGCACAAATTAACCATGCCAATCATAATTTCATCTTGTTGTGCCGGATTATTTTTTGCTTTAGATTTAGCGGTGTTTAATGTCTCCATAATCTATACCTCATTAGCTGAATCAACTTTATTAACTAATATGGTACCGTTCGTAATTGCACCAATTTCAATTTTTTGGTTTAAAGAAAAAGTGCCACTTAAGTTTTTAGTTACTGTAGCATTAGCAATTATCGGCTTATATTCCCTAATGTCTGAGAGTAGTCTCTCAGCTCGGCATCTTAGCGGAGATTGGCTGGCTTTATTATCCGCGGTATTTTATGCGTTATTCCTAACTAGCATAAAAACAGCTAGAGCAGCTTACCCTGCCAGCATGGTAATGATTATGGTTTGTATTGTGGGTGGTGTATTGCTCATGTTACTTGCAATCTACAAACATGAAATAGTAGTTCCGCTAAGCTATCACGGATGGATTATATTGTTTTTTGTTGCTTTTAATGGTCAAGTATTGGGACAAACGCTTTTAGCTTATTCAGTTAAATATATCCCATTACAACTAACTTCAATTTTCCTGCTTCTCTCTCCGATTTTTGCTGCAGTTTATGCCTATATAATCTTCCACGAAACACTGCAAGCTATGCAAATAATTGGTATTGCAGTTATTTTAGCCGCAGTATATTATGGCAAACAAATTCTGGAGAACCCTCTACATAAAAATGATTTTTAAGCGCTAAAACCCAAACCAAATAATAATAGCATATTTTCCTTAGATAGCACTAAATATCACTCTTAAAACATGGTAAAATCCGCAGGTATTTTTAAGGAAATTAAATGCAAATCATTGATCAATTAATCGAAGCCGTACGTAGCAATAAGCTATTAAAATTAGTAAGTTTAATTAATGACGGGGTGGAGATTAATCAGGTCAATGCGCATGGAATAACTCCACTAATTCAAGCAGCAAGCTCTGGCAACTGGAGTGCGGTAGAAATTCTGCTTCAAGCTGGAGCTAACTTGGAGCAAAAAAATCAATTTGGTGCAAATGCGCAAAATATAGCTGAACTATTTGGTCATAGCGAAATTGCCACAAAATTAAGCGCTTTAATTGAAGAGCACCAGTACGGTTCAAATTTAACTGATAATGATAACAGTGATTTATTATTTTATGCCATAGAAAACAATAATCGAGAGTTACTCATTAGCTGCCTTAATCGTGGAATAAATGTAAATCAATTAAACACAAATGGCTGGAGCGCATTAAATGCTGCAGCATTAGGTGCAGACTCTGAGGTTATTAACCTATTACTAAATGCCGGAGCTGATCTCGAGTTAGCAGATAACGATGGTTGGACACCATTATTTTTTGCAAGCTGGCAAAATCAACCGCAGATTGTAAAACAACTTATTATCGGTGGAGCTAATCCTAATGCAGAAGATAACTACGGGCTAACTGCCCTACTCTATGCTGCACGTGACGGCTTTATTGAGGTGGTTCAAGAGCTAATCAATGCTAAAGCCAATATCGAGCATACTGATAAATATGGTTGGAGCGCAATCTTCTTTGCGCTAAAAGAAGGTCATCTAAATATAATAAAATTACTAGCTGCAGCAGGAGCTAATTTAGACAAAATAGACAACTCTAAATGGAACCCACTAATTTATGCTGCAGGTGACGGTAAAACAGATATTTGTAAATTTCTCTTAGAGCATGGATGTGATTATCGCTACAGCGATACGCTTGGCTGGAATGCGTTATTTTTTGCCAGCTGGAAAAATCAAGCTGAAATAATAACCCTCTTAATTAGTCATGGCTCATCATATGAGCAAACCGATGAATCTGGAAACACTCCGCTAATTTATGCTGCACGAGATGGTCAATGTGAATCAATCTGTGCGTTAACTAAGGCTGGAGCTAATGTTAATCGTTATGATAAAGTTGGTTGGAGTCCATTATTTTTTGCAGTTCTTAAAAATCAGGCACAAGCAATCAGAACCCTAACCAATTGTGGTGGAAATATTGAATGTTATGATATCTATGGTTGGACTCCACTATTCTACGCGGCACGAAATGGTGATATAGCGATGATAAATTTACTCATCCAGCTTGGTGCCAATATTGAACACAGCGATGAAGATGGGCGTTCAGCGTTAAGTATTGCTGCACTTTATAATAAATCAGAATCTTTGGATGCCTTAATCACAGCTGGCGCTAATATTGAGCACCTCGATGATTATGACATGAGTGCCCTAGACATTGCTGAAGATAAGTTTTTTCATGATGCCGTGCTAAGTTTAGTAAAAGCTGGTGCTAGCATGACTAAACGTAATGCCGAGTGTGGTAAAACTCTGATTTGGGCAGTGAGTGCAGGTAAATTAGATGCGGTTGAATTACTCCTAAATGCTGGTGCCTGCGTCGATTACTACAATAAATCATACTGGAGCCCTCTAATGTATGCGGTTAGATCTGGCTATGGTGAAATCGCTAAAACTTTAATTAATTATGGTGCTAATCTCGAAGATGTTGATGAATATGGCTGGACCCCATTAATCTTTGCTGCATGGTACAATCAGGCTCAAATTTTAGAATTACTCATTGAGCATGGTGCCAATATTGAGCATACTGAACAACATAAGCGCAGTGCATTATTAATTGCTGCTGAACGAGGCAATTTAGAGCCAGCAAAAATACTACTCTCCTACTCCGCCAATCTTAATCAAAGAGATGATGAAAATAATACTGCGCTACTTTTAGCACAAGCTAATAATCATCGTAGTTTAATTGAGCTACTTCTTAATCCAGCTAAATTTATAGTTTCAACTAAAAAGCAACCGCAATCAGTCAATAATGATCATAGCCTGCTTAGCGCTGTAATTAATGCTACCGCCAAGCAAGTAAAACAGCTGATACACCAGCAAGCGGCAGAGTTGGAAAAGACAAATAGTGATGGACAAAGTGCTTTATCTTTGGCTGCAATACATGGTAAATCAAACGTAGTACGCTCCTTACTTGCAGCAAAAGTTAATAAAGAACATCAGGACAATAATGGTGAAACAGCCTTAATGTTAGCTGCTGAGCACGGAAAATCAAATATAATGCGCATATTACTAGCCGCTGGTGCAAATCTGGAACATGCCAACATAGCCGGAAGGACAGCTTTAGGAATGGCTGCTTTGCTTGGTAAAGCCAATTTAGTTAAGCTACTTTTAAGCGTTGGTGCGAAACTCGAACATAGTGATCTAGATAAACGTACTCCGTTACTGATGGCTGCGCGGCAAGGTAAATCTCATGTAGTTGAAATTCTAATCGCTGCCGGAGCAAATTTACACCACCGAGATTATGATGAGATGAGTGCGCTTGATCTAGCACAAAAATATCAGCACAATGATGTAGTTGACATGCTCCAACGCTCATCTGGCAAGAGTTAAGCCTTTATTCGGCGGTTAATCAATACATAAAGTATCCAGCATGCAAAAGCTAAAATAAAATATCCGGAAGCTAAAGCGCTTATTGTGCTGCTGGGTAAAATACCCGCCAAAATTGAGCTAGCTGCAAAGGTGATAACGTAGGCACCGCTCCCGGCGACTCCACCTGCAGTACCCGCATAACGAGGAAACATTGATAAGCAATATGCAAAGTAATTATTAAAGATAAAACCAGCCAAGGTATGCATAAGAAATGCTGGAATTAAAACAGCGTAAATACTCCCGCTCTTCAAACTAAGCAGAAACATAATTAGCGCAATTACCATAGCACAAATAATTGAAACTCTCATTTTAGACATTAGTTCTAATCTAAGTAAGCGGCGATTAAGCAAACCACCACACATCCATGCAAATCCCATCACCAATGCATAATGACCATATTCAATCGGTGTATAACCCAGCGTAACTTGCACCAAGAAAGATCCCATAAGGTTAAATAACATAACCATTGCATAAGCGAATCCGAGGCTTAACACACCAAGATTAAATTTACCACTACTAAGTATTTCACCATACGCGGCTTTTATATTGGCAAAATTCAAGGTATTTTTATTTTTTATAGTTTCTGGAACAAAAATAAACTCTGTCACCGCTAACACAAAAGCGTATGCCGCTAAAAAATAGAAACAGGATTTCCAGCCAAAGAAGCTCTGCAGATAACCACCAATTCCTGGGGCAATAATTGGTCCTAATGACCAAGCAATCGTCGTATAAATTAGCATTGATTGTAATTTAACACCATTATAGATATCTACAATGATTGCACGTTTTGAAACCATAAAAAAACCAACAGATAGCCCCTGTAAAAAACGTAATAATAAGAACATGCTAATACTATCTATTTGTGGAATCATAAAGCTAAACAGGCTAAAAGCAAGTAATGAGACTATCGTAATTTTTCGCCTACCGTAAGCATCGATAATATTGCCGGCAATAAATTGGCTTAAAGCATAGGCAATCAAAAAAATTGTTACAGTTACCTGAGCTAATACCTCACTGATATCAAAATACTTTGCAACAGTTGGCAGCGATGGCACATAGATATCTACAGCCAAGCCTGAGATTGGGATAATCAAGAACGCACAAACCGCCATAACAATAGTTTGGCGCTCAGTAAAACGACTCATGCTAGCTTCGTTATTCACCAACTACATCACCTATATCCTTGCGATAATAACAATCTTTAAAGCTGATTGATTTTAGTAGTTCATACGTATTTTGACGCGCTTTGGTCAAATTTTCACCATGCGCAACCACATTAACCACACGTCCACCAGCTGTCACCAGCTTATCACCATTAGCGGCTACGCCAGCTAAAAACACTTGAGCGTTGTCATGGTTAAATTCTTTAATGCCCTGAATAGAATAACCATTATGATAGTTACCAGGATAGCCTCCTGATGCTAATACTACGCAACAGGTTGATCCAGCACGCCACTCTAATTGAATGCTACTCAGTTTCTTATTCAGTGCGGCATTGATTGCTGTTAATAAGTCAGACTTAAGCAATGGTAACACTGCCTGCGTCTCAGGATCTCCCATTCGCATATTATACTCAAGTAAATAAACACCGTGCTCTGTAATCATTAACCCAAAGAAAATCACTCCAGCAAAGTCCATTTTTTCAGCTTTTATCCCACGTAAAGTTGGCTCCAAAATATCACGGATAAATGCCTGATTTATCTCATCCGTCACATATGGATTAGGGGCAATTACACCCATGCCGCCAGTATTAAGACCAGTTTCGCCATCACCAATTTTCTTATGGTCTTTAGCACTGATTAGTGGAATGATAGTTTCACTATCAGTAAATGACAAGATAGAAGCTTCAACGCCTACCAAATATTCTTCAATCACAACTTCACAGCCTGAGTCACCAAATACCTGTTCTAAAAGCATTGATGCTAACGCGGCTTCCGCTTGGTCATTATTTTCGGCAATAACTACACCTTTACCAGCAGCCAGACCACTGGCTTTAATAACTATCGGATAACTTATTTTATCCAGATATTTTAAGGCTGCCGCATAATCAGTAAAGCTTTCGTGATGAGCGGTTTTAACCCCGTATTTATTCATAAAATCTTTAGCAAAGGCTTTACTACCTTCAAGCTGAGCAGCTTGCTTATCTGGTCCAAAAATTGCTAGGTCAAGCTCTTTAAATCTATCGACAATTCCCTCAACCAATAACTCTTCACTACCAACAATAGTTAAATCAATTTGCTGCAGGCGCGCAAATTCAAGAATTTCATCGATTTTACTTAATTTTAGATTACTCACACGTGGCAACAATTCACAACCTGGATTACCTTCGGCAACAAATATTTTTTTTATTTGTGGATTTTGACTAAATTTCCAAGCTAAGGCATGCTCACGCCCACCTTTACCAATAATTAATATTTTCATACTTTTTAAATCCTTTATTTTTTAAACTCTCAGTAATTTATAACTAACTAAAATTATTGAGATTAATCACAATTCCAGTCATAGTCATCATCATTTTGTTTTGTCTGATAAGTAAATACTTTATTTACAAACAGCGTAGATGCGTGCTCATTCGTCATATGAACATCTGAGTTACCATCAAAAAACTTTTGATCGGTTGGTTCTTACAGTAGAACTAGATAATATACTTAGTCACACTTTTTTTTACCAAGCTAAATTAATTTGATATACCTAAGCTTGTCAGAATGTCCATAGCAACCCCTGATTTAAATAGTTGCTTAATAAGACTCTTATGCGTGTACTAGTTCAATAATTGGTTTACGTGTTTTTGCACGAACTTGATCAGTTAGACGATAACCCAAGCAACAAAAAACTGCAATTTCATAACTCTGTGGATCTAATAGCTTATGTTTTACTAAAACTTCACGTACATTATTACGAACAAACCCTTCTATTGGACAAGAATCAATGCCTATTTGAGCCGCAGCACTCATAACATTAGCAAGAGCAATATAGGCCTGCTTAGCAGCCCAATCATCTAGATAACGTGAGTCGTTTTTAATTTGGATTTCATTTAATTGGTAATCATTAATTAGGTTTCGTCTAAATTCCTGCATTTCAACTGGAGTTTGCTGCACATCAAGTAAGATATGCTCAAAATAAGCATCATGTACAGTAATATCTTTCTTAGTTGCAAACATTAAGACATGACTAGCTGTAGGTAATTGCTTTTGCGCTCCCCACATATGCGGATGAAGCTCTTGCAACAATTTTGCTTCTTTTAAAACAAAGACCTCATACGGCTGTAAACCAAATGAGGATGGTGACAAACTAATAATTTGTAACAAAAATTCAAAATCTGCATCAGAAATTTTTTTATCAGAGTTAAATTCTTTACATGCATGACGCGCTTGGTACGCATCCAAAATCAAAGATTTTTTATTTGGCATAGTTAACTTTCAATTTATTCATACTTGATAATCACAGTCAAAATATTAGCTTAGTATTCGGCAGGTTTGCTATCTAAATCACTATGGTAAAGCGTACTAATTTTCTCATACATATATTGCGATAATGCTTCACGATTAGTAAAATCAGTTGCATTGACTGCTTCGAGAATATCAATTTTAATCACTAAGCCTTTAAGTCGTAATGTACTCCAAACTGATTCCATCCATCTTTTTTTAGAAAAAGTAACTTCAGTCGATGGAGAACCGTCTGCGTTACGATAACGTAAAACTACAGGAACAACGCGACTCTTGGCAATCATTGCAGATTCAAAAATTGAAGCATGAAAAGGTAATATTGTCATACCATCACTGGTAGTTCCTTCTGGAAATAACCCCATTGCCCAACCATCTTGCATTACTTTCGCAATTTTTTTATTTGCCATCACTAAATCACGTTTATTTTTACGATCAATAAATACCGTACCACCGGATTTAATGATATTTCTTAGTAGAGCCCAGCGTAGCATTTCAACCTTACCAACGTAATTAGTACAATAAACGCTGGACATAACCAGAGTGTCTAGCCAAGAGACATGGTTTTGAACAAACATTGTATTTGGTTGAATATAATCGTCACCGATTGAACCCGTTACTTCAAATTTGGCACCAATCGCCCAAATCATAGCTCGTGCCCAAGGTTTATGGAAAAAACGCCGCCACCAACTCATAGGAATAAATGGATAACAAAGGTATGATGTACCAACAATATAGCACATTAAAAGAATACAAGCCACAAAACGTGACCACGAAATTAGCTTACGCATCATAACAACCTAAAAGATACTTAAGTATATATTTTACCCTATACAATGAAAGCTAACTAGAGATAATTGATAGCATTTTAAAAAGAGCATCGCTGGCTTACTTATAAAATACATAAATTTGGATAGCCTTAGATAATTTTAGGAGAAATTTATAGGTGTTAAGCAAACATAAAAAATGAAAACCTAGTTTATTTTAACAAATGATCCTGTATCTGCCCAGTAACTTTTGCTATGGCAAGAAGCATTTCAGGGCTGATTTCTTCATGAGGTTGATAGCGCTCGCCCTCGATGCCCCAAAATGTCACATGGCTGATTTTGATACCCAATACTTCAGCCAAGGCTAAAGACGGAGAAACGCCAAGATTATGCGATGATAACATCCCAGAAAAACCGATAATCTCTTTAGCTTGCAAGATATAGGTATTACCAGTTTCTGCCAGATTAGTTTTTACCATATCAACTAGGTGAATATGCTCATAGTCGCGCCCGAGCCAATCAAGGAGATTTAGCCCTGGTCGATCATCCGCATCAATAATTAATTCACCAGATTGGATTTTACCCTGTAATCCTTCGACATGAGAAAGCTGGTCGGCAACTAGCCAACCAGCTTGATCATCGGCAAAAGGAGAACCAATTCCTAATACCAGTATCGTCATATTATTTACGCGTTACATTTAAGGTTAAGAAATGCGCAGAGCATGAAATACATGGATCATAGTTACGAATAACCATCTCCGCGTGTAATTGAATCTCAGCATCCGGACGCTCTAAACCAAACTTTTCAAGAGCAATCCGTAAATCAGCTTCCATACACGGTAAATTTTGTGACGTTGGTGCAGAAATACGAATATGTTTTGCCAAACCAGCCGCATCAAACTCAAACTCATCTATTTGAATTCCGCGTGGCGCTTCAACCCCAAACCAAGCCGCACCAGCCGCAACTTTTTCAGGAGCACTTGGTGTATCAGTATAAGTATACGCTTCACATAATTGTAATGCACGCTCAAGAGCCCAATAGCCCTCAACCGCACGTGCAATCACTGAGTGGAACATATTGTTGCTTGGGAATTTAACTCCGGTTGCATTAGCCAAATCCTGAATATGTTTTGGTAAACGATCAAAATTCAAATTAATCCGTGGTAATGGGCCAAGCAATAACGGATCACCTTCAACTGTAGTAGAATGTAATGCTGTTGATTGCGGTGCATGGAATTCACGGAAATGTTGTTCCCAATCATTCACATCGAACTCTTCACCGCGTGAAGTAATTACCCCACTGGCAATTACCGGATATTCAGTTGGATGACGCAAACTCACCTGAATAAACGGAATTGTCGTATCCGGGAATTTTAAGGTTGACACAAATTCAATCACACCTTTAGCATCTTCCAAAGCGGCTTTTAAGCGTGGAACAAAAGCTTTAACTGCGGATTCTTTTGGTGAATGCCAGAAACCGCCCAATTTAACGCCATTGGGATGTACTGAACGCCCACCAAATAATTTCATTAAATCATTACCTAAATGTTGTAAGCGTACACCACGCACTACTTCATTTGGAAAATCTTTAGCCATTTCAATCCCTGAGCGATAACCCAAGAAATCCGGCGCAGCCAACAAATGCACATGTAAATAATGCGATTGAATCCATTGACCCAACATCATTAGTAAACGCGCATCTTTAACCCATTGTGAAGTTTCGATGCCGAATACTTTTTCCATCGCACCAGCTGCCGCAGTTTGATATGCCAATGGGCAAATACCACAAATCCGCGCAACCGCATCAATTACCGCATTTGGCTCACGTCCTTCAAGGAATTTCTCAAAGTAACGTGGTGGCTCATAAATACGTAATTCACATTTTTTAATTTTACCATTTTCGATTTCCAGATCAAGAGCACCCTCACCCTCAACCCGAGCCAAAATAGGAACTTCAATTTTAGTAGTTTTAGCTAAACTCATGAATTATTCTCCTTTGTAACCAGCATCTTGGCTGTTAATATACTGGAATTTATGCTTGATTTGTATTTCGCTTAAACCCATTTCTTTTAGTTTATCGGTCATAGCACCCATATTAGCATATTTAGATGCGCCATAACAGCCATAGCAACCACGACCTAACGCCGGACACAAAGCCTCACAGCCATTAGCCGTTACCGGACCTAAACATGGTTCACCGCGCGCAACAGTTACACACGTGATACCCGCGTGTTTACAAGAGGTACATACTGAATCAACATTTTTTTCAGGCTCAACCCCAAATAAAATTGAACGCACCGCATGCAAAATCTGTGTGCTGGTAATCGGGCAACCAGGAATTTCAAAATCAACTGGCACATAGGCACTGATTGGTTTAGCCGTTGAAAGATCTTCTTTGATAATCACATCGGTATCTTGTGGATAAATGCCATGTTGCCACTCAAGCAAGCCTTTATCATCCGTATAATTACGTAAAGCTTGAATACCACCAGTAATCGCACAAGCTCCAACACATACCAGATATTTCGCTTTTTCGCGAACCATTTCCAAGCGATGAATATCATGATGAGTATTAACTGAGCCTTCAATAATAGCTAAATCAACTTCCGCAAATTCATCTAAAGGACCAGCCTCGGCAAAATGGACAACATCAACCAAAGTCGATAACTCAAGTAATGACACTGCATCGTTAATGAATGCCAACTGACAACCATCACAAGAACTAAATTTATGGACAGCAACTTTTGGGCGCGCCGACAATCCTAATAATTTATCATGAGCTGACATTTTACAGTCCTTTCACTTCTAATAAATGTTCACAGGCAGGATATGGATATACTGCACCATCTTTACAAATAAATTGAGAACCAAGCTGGCAATGTCCACAATGACCGATTGCACACTTCATACTGCGCTCAATACTCACATAAACGTTTTCAGGTTTAACCCCAGCAGCGATAAACGCTTTAGCCACGCCAATCATCATTGGTTCTGGTCCAACCGTCATCACAATTGAATTGGCATAATCAACGCTTAATTCGGGAATAAAGTTAGTCACATAGCCTTTACCCCAAGTCCATTTGCCATTGTCAACTGGATCAGCATTACTGGTAGCCATATAAACTTTGGTTTCTGGAGAATTATTCCAACGGGTATACATATCATCATAAATCAATAGATCAGAAGAACGAATACCATGTAATACGCGTAATTTACCGTATTGGTTACGATTTTTTAATACCTCTTCAGTTGCGGCAACTAATGGAGCATTTCCCAAACCACCAGTTACGATAATTACATCTTTACCTTTGGCTTCATTCATTGGCCAAGAAGTACCAAATGGACCACGAATACCAACTTTATCACCAGTTTGTAATTTCATCATACCTTTGGTAATCCGACCTACGACCTGTATCGTATGTTCAAAGCGTCCTTGTTGATGATTACGATCATTAACGATTGAAATCGCAACTTCACCAATACCATAAAGATAAATCATATTAAATTGACCCGGACGGAAGAAATATTTGCTATCAAGCTCGGGATCAGTAAATTTTAAACGAATAGTAAAAATATCGTGATGTTCTTTTATGAACTCAACAATTTCCGCCTCATAAGGCGTATAAGCATCATCTGTATATAACATAATTATCTCTCTTACTTACAAATAGCATTAATTTCGTCAACGACGTCGATCTTAACCGGACACCATGTTACACAACGCCCACAACCCACACAACCTTTGGTGCGGAATTGATCACGCCAAGTAGAGAATTTATGGGTTAACCATTGACGGTAACGATATTTAGGATCTTCGCGATAAGTATCACCATGAGTATAACTATGATCAATGCTGAAGCATGAATCCCATTCACGGGTATGGTGAGTTTCAGTACCTAATACATTTGGCTCATCACGCTCAGTATGGCAAAAGCAAGTTGGGCACACTTGAGTACAGCTACCACAAGATAAGCAACGACTGGCAACGTCATCCCATTGCGGATGTTCAAGATTCGCCATTAATTTAGTTTCTACCTCTTTAATTGGTGGCAGTGTTTTCTTTTGTCCGTCAACAGCATAAGCAATTTTAGCCAATGCTTTTTGCGCTTGTCCACCGCTAGCGGCTTCTAAATCCAAAGCATCTAACAAAGCACGACCTTTATCTGAACCGATTTCAACCACAAAACCATCGCCTTCAATTTCGGTCATTGCTAAATCAAAACCTTTATCGGCTTGCGGTGCATCACCTAAGGCAACACAGAAACAATTCGAGTGTGATTTAGTACAATTCATGGCAATCAAAAATTGATTTTCACGACGTTTTACATAACGCACGTCATTGTACGAATTTTCCATAAATACCCGGTCTTGAATTTCAATACCACGTAAGTCACATGGACGAACACCAAATACGGCAATTTTTTCAAATTCAACGATAGGTTCAAATGCTAACTTGCCTTCGTCATTGCGCGCCACTTTCCAAATATTTTCCTTAGCCTTAAACAGCATCGGTTTAACCGAGGTAGTTGGCAATACAAAGCCAAATGCATGCTTATGATCACTTTTATTTACTTTATAATGCCCAGGTGCCTGCTCATCGTGAAATCCCCACGGTAAATCCGCAGATTTAGTAATCGTATCATAATTGATTTCGCTCTCATGATGGCGTGGTGCTACACATTTATAGCCATCACCCTGTAATTGATTAAGCATATCATCAATACGTTGATGTGGTAAAAAATAATAGTGACTCATAAAGCCTACTCCCTAATTAATTAAAATTTTAACTTGTTTTTGATAGATTATTACAGTCAATTAAATTCGAAATACTAATAGGCGGTTTGCGGCGATGCCTACAACTTAGTAGGTGAGGAGCAAAACAACGACCTAGTATGATGAATTTAATTGACTGAATAAAAACCATAATAAATACAAGCTTAATACCGTATTATACCAGATATGCGCCGCAATAATCACAATAAACCTAAGGATATTAACCCACTAATTTAGTATGACTTTATATCCAATCAGCTAAATGAGCGTTCTACAATCTATGCTGGTAGGCACCCCCCTACAACTTCAAAAGAAAGAAGTTGCTAATTTCAAGATTGGGGCATCATTTATCAAGCGTGGCAGCTTTAGGTAATAGACTGTTATATGCTATAATTACCTCCTTAAATACAATATGTACTTTCTGCAAATGGAAAAACTAACTCTATGACTTATCATGAATTATTTGCTACATTGGTTGCATTGACTGCCTTTGCCAGCTACCTTAATGATCGTTACTTAAAGCTACCAAAAACAATTGCCCTAACTATTATCAGTATCCTAATCGCAGTTGGTACATCTCTTCTTTCCAGCTCACTCCCCCATTATGTTGGACCAGTATATCAGTTAGTAAAAAGCGTAGATTTTAAAACTGCGGTACTGGATGTAATGCTTGGCTATCTGCTTTTTGCCAGTGGACTACATGTTAATTCAATTGAATTAAAAAAGGAAATTACTCCGGTTATTTACCTAGCAAGTCTTGGCGTTATTATTTCAACCTTCCTCACTGGATATATGCTCTACTATCTAGCTGGATTATTTAAGGTTAACTTCACTTTAGGCGAATGTCTGATTTTTGGCGCTTTGATTTCACCAACTGATGCAATTGCTGTTTTAGGTACATTTAAATCAATTAAGAATCCACCTCAGCGGCTAAAAACACTAATTACAGGTGAAGGATTATTCAATGATGCAGGTGCTATTTTAATGCTGGTAATCTTGAGTCAGGTTGTCTACAAACACGTTCATTTGACTATTGGAGATGTAGCTGAAAGTTTGATGCTTGAAACAGGTGGTGGCATACTGTGGGGAACAACATTAGGCGTGCTTACAGGGTGGCTAATAAAACGCTGTAAATCACCTGAAGTTGCAACTATGCTCACAATTGCGGCTTCAAGCTGTGGCTTTGTTATCGCCAATCATATTCATGTATCAGGTGTAATAACAATGGTAGTTGCGGGATTAATTATTGGAGGCTACAGTAAAAAAGAGCACTTTCCCACAGAAACAACTTTGGTCCTAAATAATTTTTGGGAACTAATCGACGAAATATTAAACGGACTCTTATTCGTGCTGATTGGCTTGGCAATGCTAAATATTCACGTTGACAATTCAGCAATTACAATTGGTTTAACTTGTATTATTATCGTATTCATTGCCCGGTTATTGAGTATTCTTGTGCCTGATTTTCTACTCAGTAAAATTTTACGCCGACAATCAAGTTTTTCAAGCAGCAAAAGCACATTACTTGCATGGGGTGGAATTCGAGGCGGATTATCAATCGCACTGGCTCTCTCAATAGATGGCTTCCCTGATAGCTTAGTTGCAATCACTTATGTGGTTGTATTAAGTTCAATCTTGATTCAAGGTGGAACATTCAAATGGGCGCTAAGTAAACTGGCTAAAGAATAGAAGCATTATTTCAAACATGAATATATTATCACCGCTAAATCATAGATTCGGGCATTGGCTTGAGAAAGTTGATCCTTATTATACACAAAGAATTATCCTAAAAAAAGGATTATTCCTCGCAGTATGGTTAACCGCAATTAATGCTTTAGCCAAGCCTGATATCTTTGGCGCATATGCCTTTCCAGCAATGCTGTTAGCTCCATTTTATGAAAATCCATCCTTTAACACCTATAAACAAAAAGATTTAGCCTTGGTATTTGCCTTTATTATTAGTGGTATTGGCTGCGTTACTTTCTACTTGTTATTTCCATTTAAATTTACACTATTATTTTTTGCTTTAGCTCATTTTTCAGGCTTATATTTTTTCTGTGATCGTTTTTATCCTAGGTTTAAGCCACTTATTTTACAAACTATTGTAGTTAGCGCACTAAATATGACAATCTTGCCAGCTGCAAGCTTACAAATTGCAATCGATATGTTCTTTTGTGTAATGCTTTCTTTAATGGTTACCTTTATAGCCTTCAAAATACATCCTAATTTATATGCCAAAGTTTGGCATCGGGCTTTTAGCTATTATCTAGCAGCGGTAGAAGAAGAAATAGCTCATGCAATTAATAAATTTGACACTCATACATTTGCCAAGGGTGCAGCACATTTGAATATACTTCGTGCTTATCGCCGCCTCTTACCGCGCAAACTTTTATTAAATATCACTAAAACCACAGTAGGAATTCGTAATATACAGTTTGCCTTAAATCATATCTACCTGAAAGATAAAGATGAGCAATTTTGGTATAATTTTCAAAAAGAAGTAAATACATTTCGTCTGGCGGTTATTACTAAAAATAGCTTGGATGTAGCGCTGACAAATAAATCTGAAACTGATTTCACACAAAACTATGTAACTGAATCTCTTCGCAGATCAATTAGCAACTGGAACAAAATATGCAAACAAGTCTAAAGAAAAAACTTGATTATGCTAGATTTGGACAAATAGCATTTGTGTTCAGCGTTGGACTGGCAATCTATTTGTTTACAACAATACCACATAACTGGTGGATATTTCTAACCGTGATGATGATGAGCGCAGCAGTTGAACCTGGCTTGATTATTAAAAAATCAATTAATCGTGGCAAAGGGACTTTGTTAGGAATTCTACTTTTCTTGCCCTTAATTTATTTATTACACCTAAACTATCGGCTTATTCCTTTGGTTTTTATTTTACTTGGCATTGGAATTTCCTTACCAAATGCCAGACGTTATGATTTAAGCGTAATCTTTATGACGATGATGGTATTTATGATGAGCGCTTATAATTTTACGACGCCGCTGCTCGAGGGTCCTTTTGAAATGACTTTAAACCGTGGTATTTGTACTATGATCGGAATCATCATTTGTATCGCTGGAGACTACTTCCTCTTTGGTCGCTTTGATTATTCACGTAAAGTTTACTTCCTCCTGCAACATGAATTATGCAATATGCTTGAACAAAAAATTAAACTAATCTGCAGTGCGCATGAGCAAAAATTAAATAATTTCATAATCGTAGAAAATTTACGTGAGAGCTTTAACCAAGTTTATACCAATCTAGCAACCAGTGGTGAAAGTATTAAATTTAGCTTAACAAGTAGCGTGGAGACCAAGCAAAAAGTTAATGAGTTTAGCATAATTATCTGGCAACTACGTAAAGTAGCATTTGGATTATATTATGCTGAATGTATTTTAAAAGATCGTTCAAAGTCAATAGAGCATCAGGAGCGCTTTAAACATTTAATGGATAAAGCGCGGCATAACTTTATATCACTTCGTGACTAATTAGATAAACGTATTTAGAGTTTCTCAATCTATTTGCTTGACATAGTATCTGATGCCACACTATTAGTTAGAGATTGCTGTTGGTATTTTTGTAATTCTGTCAACGGTATTACTGCATTTAATGGCGGTGGCGTTACAACATTCATTGATTCGATATAATTAGCAAACTGATATTTAACGACGTAACCACTGGTGATTTGACTCTCTACATTTACAGTTTGACAAACTTTTTTAGTACTATTTTGTTGTATGTATTTAGGATTTTTCTTACTATCAAATAGCTTATTAAAGAAGGTTGCATTTTTATTTTTTACCATTTTACTGGTAGTTTCAGTATGGCACTCTTCACGAGAAATTAAGATCGTGCTTTCAATTGGAGTAACTGCGACTATTGTCACATTTTCCTCAGCTGCTGTTGTTTTATGGCTTAGATAGGATTTAACCGTGAAAACGATGGCAATCAATATTATAAGAATTAATCCAATTTGCAACCATGAGTATTTTTTAGGGCGCGGTTTATAATTATCATCGGCGTAGTTTTGATCATCGATTTCAGGACGTGAAGATGGCTCATCATAATTACGCTTTGGGCGCGAACGCCGTGGATCTTGTTTCAATTTATTTCCCTCTGTTTTAGTTTAACCAAAACCAACCACAACAAACAATTGCAATAATGATTAATGTTGGTGATAGCTCATTAAATTTACCAAGCAATAATTTTAGCAAAGTATAAGATAAAATTCCAAAAATCGCACCAGCGGTAATTGAAAAACACAATGGCATCATGATAACCGTAGCTGCTATGGCTATAATATCCTCAAAATTTACCGACTTAATTTGCCGGATATTGCTCAACATAATTAAACCAACTACCATTAAAACCGGCGATGTTGCAGCGCTCGGAATTATACCGATTAATGGCGCTAAAAATATAAATGGAATACAAATTAAAGCGGTTACAAAAGAAGCTAAACCAGTTCTGGCACCATTTTGTATCGCAGCGGAACTTTCAACAAAAATTACACTTGGCGATATTCCAAAGAATGAGGCAACAATTCCACCAATGCTATCGGTTAATAGCGATTTCTTTAGATATGAGCCTTTCTCATGTTGCGAGTTAAAGTGTAACTGTGCTAATAATCCCATAGTCGTAGAAGTTGCATCAAAAAAATTAACAATAAATAAAGATAAAATCGCGGGTAAGATACTGAGCTTAAGTGCAGCAAAAATATCAATTTGTAGAAACAAGCTAAAATCAGGCATTTGAATGAAGTTATTCGGCAAAGTTTGTGGGTATATTATTATATAAATTATGGATATAACAACAATTGGAAGCAAAAAAGCATAAGCTTTGCGTTTAATAAATAGCACACTAGCAACAATAAACCCAAGACAAGTTAAAATAACTGGAAAATTAAAATGACCAATCCCAATAATGGTATTAGTGTTTGCGCTTACAATACCTACGTTTTTGATTCCAATAAAAAAGAGAAAAAATCCGATACCCGCACTTAGTGCAATCTGTAAAATTTCAGGAATTGCATGAACAATTACCTGACGGATTTTAGTTACTGAAAAAATAAAAAGTAGCAAACTTGAAAACAAAACTACACCAAGTACTGTTGGAATAGTTAATTTATCATGTAAGACTAAATTATAGGCAATAATTGCATTAATCCCCATTCCTGGAGCTAAAACAAATGGTAGTTTAATTACCAAGCTTGCAAATATCGTCATTATAACAATAATAGCTACAGTTGAGGTAATTGCAGCATTAAGCGGAAACCCTGCACCATTCGCATGCAAAATCAACGGGTTAACCATAATAATATAAGCAATCGCCATAAAATTAATTAATCCACCGCTAATCTCTCGCTGTAAATTGATAGGTGTATCCGGATTATAAGAAAACAACTTGGCTAACATGCTACACTCCCCTGCAAATATTAATAATTAACTGTTCTAACTTGATTAGTGGATCACCAACAATAATCCCTTTAACCATTCCATCAATTCGCGCTAACTCATCCAGATAAGTCAATAACAGCTGATAAGATAGCCTCTGCTGCGCTTGATTAAACGGAGCAATACTATCACCCCAAATTCTTAAATCTGCAACTGCAGCCCTAAAATCCGGATTGCTACGTAATGCACTTTTAATGCGGATTAGCTTACGCAAATCTTCGCCCAATTGCCAGATTAAGAGAATTGCATCTTCGGTTGCTTGTACTGCCTGAGCATAAATTTTTTTAGCTGCGGAAATATCTCCGCGTAAATAATTATTGGATAACGCAAAAATAGTAAACTGAGAGTTATCCAGAAGCAAGGCCTTTAGTTCTGCATAGCTTATCGTCGTATTTTTAGGAAACAGCCACCCCAGACGAATGACTTCCTGATGTAGCTGCGCCGGATTACTCTGATTCATCTCCAATAATAAATCCAATGCTGCCGACTCCAGTTTAAGCTGAGTAACATCGAGTAAGCTCAGTGTCCACTGACGTAATTCACCATCGCTAGCACTGAGCAATAAGCTATCGGCATTCTCATTCCATTTTTTAAACCATGTGCTACTCTGATCTTTTTTATCCAGCTTATCACAGCTAATTATTAAATAATTACTCTCATCTAACAGTGGTAATAAGTTGATTAACTGCTGTTGTTGGTCGATAGTTGGCTTAGTTTTAAAATTAACCTCAATCCAATTTCTATCGCCAAAGAGAGAGTTACTACGAATAATATCCTCAACCAGCGCAAATTGAAAATAACGGTCGGCAGCATAACTACAACGTAGATAATTATCGGCTAATTTTAAAAAGCCTTGTTCACGTAAAAAGTTGAGTATTACAGCTGACTCTTCTGGAGCACTAAGTAATACTCCAGAAGATTTAGTAAACGCTGTTGTTAGAAAATTACTTAGATTCAGTAACATTTGGCGAAATCAATAGAGGGTGAGAATAAACAATCCGGCGAATAAGCGAATTAATTACATTTTGATGAATTTGATCCCAAGTAGTTTCCTCTTGTTGTTGTGCTGATAATATCAAACTATTGTTATATGCCATAACCATTTGATTTTGAACAACAATATCATTGCCAATTTGATCACCTTTTGGTGTATATACTTGTGCTGTTACTTGATAGGTTAATAGATAGCCAGAGATTTGCCCGACACTATTAAAATTATTGGCATCACGACTTGTTTGTTCATTGGTAATAATTATAACCGCTTCCGCACTTTCTTTATTTTTAACCAATGTGGTCAAGTTTTCTGCCTGGATCGTACGCTGTAAACCAGAACAAATAATTACATTAGCACATTGCAAATATGACTTTTTATAGGGAAATTGAAAGCTGCCACCTTCACCACGCAAATGAAATCCGCAACCAACCAACATAACCATAACTAAGCTCAACACAATCTTAATCCAATTTCTCATGACACACCCTTTGCTAAATTACTCATTCTTTTGCCTTCGCTACACGAGTTCTCCGTATCGGAGTTGTTTTAGATTCGGCTTTAATCGTCGAATCTGAAACAACTCGTGGCGTGCGCTTACGTTTTACAGCTTGGGTTAAAACAGCCTCTGATTCAGCTCGTAAATTAGCAACCTGCTCGGTTAGTTTACTTGCCAAGCTTTCTTTAAAAACTGCACGGCCTAGTTTATTCATTAGAAAATCTTGAGCTGCAACCCGTTTACCAACGATCGCAACTTTATGATAATTCCCTTCTGCATCCATTTGCCACGAATTCACATTATCCTGAATATAGAGTTTTAGACTTTCATCAATTACTCGGCGTTTGATTCGAGAATTCAAAATCGGAATACAAGTCTCAACTCGTTTAAAGAAATTGCGTTTCATCCAATCCGCTGAGGCAATAAATACGTCTTCATTACCTGAATCATAAAAATAAAATACCCGATGATGCTCTAAGAATCTTCCAACAACTGATTTGACCGTGATATTATCTGAAATTCCTGGCAACTGGGGGCGCAAGGCGCAAGCACCGCGGACAATAAGTGTAATTTTAACTCCAGCTTGTGAAGCACGATATAGTGCACGAATCACCTGATTTTCAACCAGTGAATTCATCTTAGCAATAATTTCGGCCTTTTTACCGCCTAGAGCATTAAAGGTTTCACGCTCAATTGCCTTCATAATCATATCATGCAAGGTAAACGGCGACTGAAATAACACATTTAATACACCTGCTTTACCTACTCCAGTAATTTGGCTAAAGATATTATCAACATCACGCGCTATTTCTGGGTTAGTCGTCAAAAGCCCGAAATCAGTGTAAATTTTAGCCGTAATTTGATGGTAATTACCAGTACCTAAATGTACATAATGGCGCAATTGATCACCCTCTTGGCGAATAATTGTTAACATTTTGGCGTGCACCTTGTAACCCATCACCCCATAAACCACATGCGCACCAGCTTCTTCCAATTGCCGGGCAAGCTCAACGTTTGCTTCCTCATCAAAGCGCGCGAAAAGCTCAATTGAGGCGACAACTTGCTTACCAGCACGCGCTGCTTTAATCAGATTTTGAACTAATTCGGAATCATTTCCGGTACGATAAACCGTCATTTTAACCGCCAGTACATGAGGATCTTCTGCAGCTCGACGCGTTAACTCAACCACCGGATCAAAAGACTGATATGGAGTATGTAATAAGATATCGCCCTTCGCCATTGCTTTAAAAATATCCGGCTCATCCTGGAGCTCTTTTGGCAAGCCTGAATTATATGGAGTAAATTTTAAACTATCATCATCAACCATTGAAGCAATATCAGACAACCTTGATAAATTTACCGGACCATAAATGCGATATAAATCAGCGCGGGTAATATTAAACTGTTTTAACAGAATATCAATAAATTTAGTTGCAGGCTCACCATTGGAAATATCTAATTCCAGACGTGAACACTCAGCATATTGGCGATTATGTAATTCACGAGTTAAGGCATTGCGTAAGTTTTTTTGATCGCTATTAACGGTCAAATCAGCAGCGCGAGTGACTCTAAATGGATAACAACCACGCACTGACATACCATAAAAGAACTCATTAACATGTAGACTAATAATGTCTTGCAAGAGGACAAATGTATTAGGGGCAGGCGCTAAATCTTCTGGTAAGCGGATAACTCGCGACAAAATCCTAGGGGCTTCTACAATCGCGATTTTAGATTCACGACCAAACTGATCTTTACCATCTAACTCAACCGCAAAATGAAGACCTTTATTTGGCACTCGCGGGAAAGGATGCGACGGATCGATACCAATCGGTGTTAATACCGGCTTTAATTCATTAATAAAATAATTATATGCCCAGCGTTGTTGCTCCTTGTTCCAAACTCTGGCATCTAAGATATAAATATCGTGCTGGTTTAAGAGCGGTAGAATTGTATTTTGATAAATCGAATAAATATCATTGTAAAGATCACCAACATCATTGCGGATTTTTTCTAGTGCTTCGGTAACTTTTAAACCATCAGGAAGAACTTTGTTTGGCTGTTCTTTTTCCCATTTTAATAATCGCGCAATTCTAACTTCAAATAATTCATCACAATTCTTAGTAACGATACACAGATAACGCAAGCGCTCCAAAGCAGGAATATTTTCATCCAAGACTTGAGCCAGAACCCGGCGATAAAACTGGATAAGTCCAAGCTCACGATTTATCATCACATCACGATCATTGAGAATATTTAACGCCATTGACACTCTCCAAAGCAATTTTTATAGCAAAATCATAAGATTTTATCATAAAACTAATAACACATTCTGCATTAAATCCGTTATAATTGCCGACTAATTATAATTGCAAGGCACTAATATGTTTTACGTTGTGGAACGATCTATCGTAGTAATTAAACCAAAACAACCATTTCTGGACTGGATTAATAATAATTTAGCTATCAGCAATGAAACGCTGCTGGATTTATCGAATATCCGAATTGACTGTAATTCATACCTAATACCTGAAATAAATGAAATTGAAGATGGTGTTGCATACGTAGATGAAATGTATGAAGCATTATTTCAGCTAGAACTAGCATCATGGTCAGAAGAGCAAAGTTTATGGCCGCAAGAATTAAGCCTAAAAATGTTCTGGGAGTGGTTTGACATTGAAATTTCACCGACTCTAATTGATTTAACTGAAGATGATGATAGTTCTGATAATGACGCTGAAGAAATAGCATCAGATACCATTCATTAACCAGCATAACAAACAGATGGATCAACGTTTAATTAGCCTAAAGCTTACTCGTTCGAGATTTATATTAATTACGATAACGTTAATAATGATTACTGTTTGCCTTCTCGGTGCTAATGCTAATATTTCATTATGGTATCGCTTACTAATTATAGCAAGTGTCATTATTTGGGCGACATATAATGTATTTGTCTATTTCCATGAACAAATTACTCAGTGTGATTTATTAACTGACATTAACAGTGCAATTAGCTGGCAACAGCAAACAACCAGCCTTATGGAAATTCAACAAATATCACAAATTGCAGCATATGCCGTGGTTATTACAATGAAAGTTAATCAAGAAATTAAAAGATTAGTAGTATATTATGATGCAGTATCCGCACTATCATTTAAGCAACTTATGAGACACATCCGATGGCGCAAATAGACCAAAAACATGCTATTCTCGAGCATTTAATCTCTACTTCGAATTTTGATAATACATCTGAGAGTGTAATACAGACAATCAATGCCTTGCAAATCAAGCCAAACTACCCGATAATTTTAGTTGGCGGAACTAATGGCAAAGGCTCAACTTGTGCGTATTTAAGTACGATATTATCTATTGCTGGTTATAACGTCGGTACTTTTACGTCACCACATGTTTTTGAATATAATGAACGAATTACAGTCAATAATCAAGCAATTAATGATGAGGATTTAATATCTGCGCTGCAACAAGTTATCAATGCCTCTTCGTCTAACTTAGGTTTATTTAAAACGTTCACCTTAGCCAGCCACTTAATTTTTGCCAAACATCAAATTGAAATTGCCGTCGTTGAGGTAGGAATTGGCGGTAAAAATGATGTAACTAACTTATTTGAACCCGATATTTCAATAATTAGTACCGTAGGTCTGGATCACTGCGAATTACTTGGCGCAGATATCGAAGCGATTGGCTTACAAAAAGCACATATCTATCGGGCAGATAAGCCTGCTTTGTTTGGAAGTAGCAATATTCCACAAACAGTTAGTAATTATGCAGAACAAATTAATGCTGATTTTATGCGCCTTAATCATGAGTTTAGCTATAAAAAAAGTGCACAAAGCTGGGATTTTAGCTGCGAAGAACAAAAACTCTACAGCCTCCCCTACCCAAGTTTGCGGGGTGAGGAACAGGTACAAAACGCAGCACTAGCATTGGCTGCACTGTATAAATTACGCGATAAATTTCCACTTACCAGCTCTCAGATTAAAAATGGGTTACTGCAAACTAAATTATTTGGACGCTTTCAAGTCTTACCCGGAACACCACAAATTGTCCTTGATACTGCGCATAATCCACAAGCAATTGAGTCGCTACGCCAAAATATGTTAAAATTGCACTTTGCTCGGCGTAATTTTGCAGTGTTTGGTATTGCAGATGATAAGGATTGGGTACAAATCATAGCTAGTTGTGGTAAGGATTTTGATGTTTGGTATCTTGCACCAATTAACTCAGGGCGTAGTGCCAGCGTCGAAAAACTAGCACAAGAATTAGAGCATCAAGGCATAAATAATAAAAATATAATAATTAATTCAGATATTGAATTAGCAACTGAAAAATGTTACCAACAATTGACCAGCGAAGATAGAATGGTTTGTTTTGGTTCTTTTCTAGTAGTTGAAAGCGCATACAGGGCAATCCAAAAGGTTAGAAGATAAATGCAACCCAAATATACTCATAATAAAAGTAATATTATTAAAATCACTGAAGATGCAAAGCGTAAATCACGTCATCGTCTAATTGGTAGTATCGTTTTACTCTTTTTTGCGTTGGTAGTACTACTTAATGTAACCGCCAAAGTAAAACCAATTCCAATTAACCCTGAAGTAGTTGAAATCAAAAATGATGCATCCGCTACTCTTGCAGCAAATGCTAATCATAATGCCAGTGCGCCACTTATTGCAACTAACTCATCAGCGCCGATTGCATCTGCGCCAGTTGCGGCAATTAAACTTACTGAATCAACAGCGGTAGCAGCCACTGTAAACATGGGGAATGGATTTAAGGCTGGTGTGGTAAGCACTGAAAGCAAACATAGTTTACCATTACAAGGAACTATCTCACAAACACCACAAACAACTAAAAGCATAGAATTAACTAGCGAAAAACCTAAAGCCAAAGTTAACAAAGCAGCGGTTAATCCTGCCGATATTTTGGATGCGATCGGAGACAGTCCAAGTAGTGATGATACAGCAGCATCGCCTGCTCCAGTACCAAAAAAAAAAACTAATACAACAAGTTCAACAGCTAAAGCTAGTTATATCCAATTTGCAGCACTAAGTTCACAAGATAAAGCTGAAGCTTTGCAGCAATCGCTTGCCGCACACGGAATCAATGCAACTATTAAACCGATTCAAACAGCAAAAGGAACACTTTACCGTTTACGCGCCGGACCTTTTGAGCGTGGTAGCGCAGAACAAAAATTACAAAGTATCAGTGGTGAAGGATACACTGGAATCGTAACCGGAAATTAGGATGTCATCACTACAATTATCCAATTATGATTTTGTCTTTGGCATAATCATCCTGATTTCTATGCTGCTGGCGATTTTCCGCGGTGGGGTTGCTGAGCTTTTATCAATCAGCACATGGTTCATTGCTTTATTTGTAGTGCGCAATTACTCTGAGCTTATTGAACGTTTTATCCCCAATATAGTCAGCAATCCACTCTTACGTTCACTGCTAAGTTATTTATTAGCATTCTTAGCTGTTGCGGTTGTAATTACAATAATAAAAATTATTTTTCATAAAATTATACAAAGTGCCGGGCTTAGTGGATTAAACTATGCCCTTGGCGCAGTTTTTGGTATTATTCGCGGACTTATTATCGGTGCTTTACTGATAATCATTATGGAAATGTTCAATTTTGATAAAACCCATAGTTGGCAAAAATCCTGGTTTAGCCCGGTTTTAATTCCAACCGTTACGATGATTGTCAATGCAATCCCCGATCGGATCAAAAATATTAATCAGGAAATTGGATACGAAGCAGCAAACTATATTGCTCATGAATCAGCAAATTTAGGAAAAAAATAATATGTGTGGAATCGTAGGCGTTGTAGCCAACTACCCGATCAATAAATTACTTTACAATGCGCTCAATGGCGTACAACACCGTGGACAACAAGCGGCTGGAATGGCAACCATGGATGGTAATTTGATGTATTTGCGCAAAGGAATTGGTTTAATTTCGCAGGTAATTGGACAAAGCGATCTAAATTACTTAGTTGGAAATGCCGGAATTGGTCATGTTCGCTACCCAACCGCAGGTTCAGCTGATGATCCAGAGCAGGCACACCCATTTTATGTTAATTCGCCCTTTGGAATCATGCTGGCACACAATGGCAATCTAACCAATACTGAGCAATTACGTAATGAAGTTCTTAATCGCAATCACCGTCATGTGCGTACCCGCTCTGATTCTGAAGTATTAACCAATGCATTTGCCCATGAGTTACAAAAGCTGACCGCGGACAGTGAACTTAGTAATGACAAGATTTTTAAAGCAATCTATCAATTAAATAACCGCTTGGCTGGCGGCTATGCAGTAGTAAGTCTAATTGCTGATTACGGATTGATTGGCTTTCGTGATCCATTTGCTATTCGACCGCTGGTATTAGGTAAAAAAGAATCGCTAGATGGATTCACTAGCTATATGCTGGCATCTGAGAGCTGTACACTTAACATCAATGGTTTTCAATTGATTCGTGATATTGAACCAGGTGAAGCCGTAATTATTACCCTTGATGGTAAAATATTTTCCAAATCATGTCACGACAATCCAAGCTTAAATATTTGTATCTTTGAGTATGCTTATTTAGCACGTTCAGATTCAATTATGGAACAAATTCCGATTCAACTGGCACGCCAGGCAATGGGAAAATATCTGGCAAAAACTATTTTGACCAAATTTCCAGATCTGGAAATTGATGTGGTAATTCCAGTGCCTGATATTACCCGTGCCGTTGCGATCGCTACGGCTGAAGGACTTGGTAAACCCTATCAAGAGGGCTTTGTTAAAAATCATCTGATTGGCAATGATAAAGCGAGCCATGACTCAGAACAATTTCAAACCAGCGTGATTAATCGCCTAAGTCCGATTAGCCTCGAATTTAAAAATAAAAATGTGCTCTTGGTTGACACTTCAATCGTGCGCGGTAATACCTCACGCGAGATTATTAAAATTGCCCGAAATGCGGGAGCAAAGCGGGTCTATTTAGCTTCTGCTGCACCTAAGATTTGTTACTCGAGTGTCTATGGCGTCGATATGCCAGTTTATACACAGCTAATTGGTCATGCTAAAAGTGATGAAGAAGTTGCTGTTGAAATTGGGGCTGATGCGGTAATTTATCAGGAATTAGCCGACTTTAAGCAATGCTTACACGAAATCAATCCTAAATTAGTTAACTTTGAAGCATCATGTTTTGATGGCAACTATATTAGTGGTGATATAAACGAGGAGTTTTTGCAAAGTCTGGCGAATGGAGTTAATCACTAGATGAAAATTCTGCTAGGTGGTACTTTTGATCCAATTCATATTGGGCACATTGCACTAGCGCGTCATGTGAGTAATCATTTGCAGGCAAAAGTTAGCCTAATGCCGCTAAATGGTGTCCCAGATTATAAAGCACCGCCGATAGTAACGCTTGATCGACGACTTGAGATGCTAAAAATAATTTGTGACAAATACCCAAGCCAGCTTGATTTAGAATTAAGCGAAACTCATTTGAATGAGTATAGCCCGAGTTATTTCACACTCAAGCGTTTACGTGCTACAATGGCTGACAATGAGGTAATTTTTTTTATCCTCGGCGGCGATTCATTTATCAGCATTGATAGCTGGCATCATTGGCAAGAGTTATTTACCCTGAGCAATTTTATTGTTGCAATGCGCCCGGAATATGACTTAAATAAAATGTCACACGAACTAAATACGATGGTACAAGCTTTGATTGTAAATCAGGTTGATTATTCTAAACCTTGCGGGCAAATTATCTTTACTGATTTTACGCCCATTGAAGTATCATCAACAGCCATCAGGCAGGCTTGCCATAACAACGATAAATTTTCACAATGGCTAGAACCAGAAATTTATCAATATATTATTCAACATAAGCTCTATAAAGGAATTTAAATGCTTACACCCGAAGGAATTAGTAAAATTGCAGTTAATGCATTGGAAGATATTAAAGGCGATAATATTACCGTAATTGATACGCAGGAACTATCTCCGCTTTTTAGTAAAATGATCGTTTGTACCGGAAGTTCTAACCGTCAGGTAAAGTCTTTAGCTAATAACGTAGTCGAAGAATTCAAAAAAAATGGCGTCGGAATTGTTGGCGTCGAAGGTGAAGCTGGTGGCGAATGGGTCTTGGTAGACTCTGGTGACGTAGTAGTTCATATTATGTTGCCTCAAGTACGTTCATATTACGATTTAGAAAGCCTTTGGAATGGACAACGCCCAGAATGAGCAATTGCAACAAGAATTATTTAATGACACACCGCATTGGATACCCAAGAATAACGTGAAATCAACTCAGGATTCATTAGCCCATCACGGGATTGCCTTTGAAATTTTTGACCGTGGTATTGTTATTATTGGCAAAAGTGGTGTTGGTAAAAGCGAACTGGGATTAGAACTAATTGATCGCGGGCATCGCCTGATTTGTGATGATCTGGTTGCTGGGCAGCTCACTGACAATCAGGTCATTATAAGTGCGCCTCAGGAGTTTGGGCGTGGATTTATTGAAGTTCGTGGGATTGGTTTTATTGATTTGACGCGTTTTTACGGTAGCCATACTATCTGCACCAGCAAGGAACTATTTCTGGTAATTCAGTTAGTTGATAATGATATGCTCAATATTGTTAATCAAGATCGTTTACATCAACTCATTGGTGAAATTGAAATCCTTGGCTTAAAATTTCCGCACTATAAATTACCGATTGGCGCAAACCGAAACTTACCCGTTTTGGTTGAATTAATTGTAAAATATGCTATTGAACGAACTAAAGGTTATGACTCTCATCAAGCTTTTATTGATCAACAATCTAACTTTATGCGACAAGGTAGTGAATAAGTGCAAATAATTTTAGTTAGCGGACTCTCAGGTGCCGGTAAATCAACCGCCTTAAGAATTTTGGAAGATAGTGGCTATTATTGTGTCGATAATCTACCGTTAACTATGCTTGAGCAATTAGCGCAAATTTATCGTCAATATGGCTATGAAAAAATTGCTGTTGGCGTTGATACCCGTACCAGCCCGCTGCTTGATCAGCTACCGAAATCACTGAAAGTCCTCAAAAATAATGGAATTGATCTACGGGTTATTTTTCTGGATGCAAATAATAACTGCTTGGTTATGCGTTACTCTGAAACCAGACGTAAACATCCGTTAGCAGCACCCGAACGCACTATTGAAGATTGTATTAATATTGAGCGTGATTTATTGGCGGACATTAGCCAAATTGCTCATCGGATTGACACCAGTAATCTCTCTGCCAATGCTTTACGTAAATTTATCAAAGAATTCGTTGACGCCGATTATAATCAATTAAATATTATTATTCAATCATTTGGTTTTAAATATGGGCTACCAATTGATTCAGATTTTGTCTTTGATGTCCGTTGCCTGCCTAATCCACACTATGATAAAACCATCCGTGATTTTAATGGCACCGAAACCCCGATTATTGAATTTTTGCGTAAAGAACCAGCCGTACAAAATATGCTAAATGATATCTACACCATGACTAGCAAATGGTTTGATGAATTTAGTTGTGATAACCGCAACTACCTAACCATTGCAATAGGCTGCACGGGTGGAAAGCATCGCTCAGTTTATCTTGCCAGCATACTTAGCGAGTTAATTAGACATAACTTTGCATTTAATGTAATTACCCGCCATCGTCAGCTTACGATTCAAGAGTGCAAATAAACAAGCACTTAAAAATCCAGATCATTCTGATTTGGATTTTATTTTAATCAAGCGCAGCTTTTATCTTTTGTACTTGGCGAACTAAATCCGCAAAAGTCGCAAAGCTGATTGTTTGCTTAGCATCCGAGATTGATTTATCCGGATCAGGATGCATTTCAACCAATATCCCATGTGCTCCGGCAGCCACTGAAGCACGTGCCATTGGCAATACCAGCGAACGAACGCCAGTTCCATGGCTTGGATCAGCAATCACCGGTAAATGAGTCAACTGCTGCAATGCCGGAATCGCATTAAGATCCAAAGTATTACGCGTAAAAGTTTCAATCGTGCGAATCCCACGCTCATATAAGATAACATTAGGATTACCCGCGAGCATAATATACTCTGCTGCCATCAGCAGCTCATGGTAAGTTGAAGCAAAGCCACGTTTGAGTAATACCGGAGTTTTTATTTTACCTAGCTCGGTAAGCAGTGCATAGTTTTGCATATTGCGCGCACCAATCTGAATTACATCCAGATATTTCACCGCCTCAGGTAACTGACTGGCATCCATTACTTCAGAAACACTAATCAAACCGTATTTAGCACTAATTTCGGCAATCAGTTGCAATCCAGGTACACCCATCCCCTGGAACTCATACGGTGAAGTACGCGGCTTATATGCCCCACCACGCAGAGCCTGAGCGCCATGTTCCTTAGCAACTTTAGCACAAGCTTCGAGTTGTTCACGTGATTCAATCGAACACGGTCCGGCAATAATAAATAAATCTTTACCACCGATTTCAACATCTTTGATTTTGATAATTGTATCACTAGGCTTAGTCTGGCGGCTGGCAAGCTTAAAATTACTGGTTAAAGGATGAACTTTAGCCACATTAGGTAACTTAGCAAAATCTTCAGTTACTACCCATGAATCAATTCCACCAATCACTGCCAAAATATTGGCATCGCTTTCTACTACCCGAAAGCCCATAGTTTCCAAGCGCTCGATCAACACCTGTTTATCCAAATAATTAGTATTATTTTCTAATTCAAGCAACATGATAGAGATCCTTAGTAAGCGCCGTTAATTCCTCAGGTTTAATTTTTTTTTCCAATTGTTTAACCAGATATGATCCCACTACACAACCATCGGCAAGGGCTAAAATTTGTTCAACCATAGCTGAATTAGCAACTCCAAATCCAACCGCTACTGGTAATTGGCTAGCCTCACGAATTGCCGCAATTTGCGCCGGCAAATCAGCTGGTAAACCATCACGCGTTCCGGTAGTTCCCTTTTGGCAGGCATAATAAACAAAGCCCTGATCCAAGCCAGTCAAAACGGTTTTCATCCGTGCTTTTCCAGTTGAAGGTGCAATTACATTGATGGGTGCAAGTCCTAAATATCTACAATGATAACGATAATTAGCAGACTCCTCATAAGGCAAATCAACAATTAATACCCCATCTGCGCCAGCTTGTTTGGCACGAGTCAAAAAGCCTGCCAAATCATCTTGAATCGGATTATAATAAGTAAATAAAATCATTGCAACTTCGCTCTCTGCACGAATTTTAGCAACAATCTCCAAACTACTTTCAACAGTAGTATTTACCGCCAGAGCACGTTCCATCGCTGCCTGAATCACCGGACCATCAGCAACTGGGTCAGAATAAGGAATTCCAACCTCGAGTAAATTAACTCCTCCTTGAACTAGCGCTAAAAAATAAGCAGCACTTTGTTCTACTCCACCACCATCACCAGCGGTTAGATATGCAATTTTGGCTTTATTAGCAAAAGCATTTTTAATGCGCGACATGAATCAATCCTCTTTCTAGTAAACCCGGTAAATCTTTATCTCCACGACCGGATAAATTAACTAACACTTTGCAATCACTAGGTAAATCTTTGGCAATGCGAATCAAATATGCCAGGGCATGTGAAGACTCTAATGCCGGAATAATCCCTTCACTTGAGGTTAGCAACTGAAAGGCGTGCAATGCTTCCTGATCTGATGCCACATCATAACTAGCCCGAGCTGTTGCAAATAAATCTGAATGTTGTGGTCCAACCGCAGCATAATCCAAGCCCGCGGAGACCGAATGAGTATCGGCAATTTGTCCATCTTGGGTTTGCAATACATAAGTCCGATTACCATGCAAGACACCTAAACGTCCAGATTGGAAACGTGCTGCATTTTCACCAACGCCCGTACCGTAGCCACCAGCCTCAACTCCAACTAGCTTAATCTCTTCATCGGGAATAAAGGCCTGAAAAACACCAATCGCATTGGAACCACCACCCACGCAGGCAATCACTAAATCTGGTTTACTACCTCCAGTTTGCTCAGCAAATTGAGCTTTGGCCTCGTTACCAATCACCGACTGAAAACGTGCACAAATCTGTGGGAACGGATATGGTCCTAACGCGGTTCCCAAACAATAATGGGTAGTCTCATAACTTGATGCCCAATCACGTAGGGCTTCATTAACTGCATCTTTAAGCGTAGCACTACCATCGGTTACCGGAATAACTTCCGCGCCCAATAAACGCATTTTAGCTACATTTGGCGCTTGGCGCTCGACATCAACCTGCCCCATATAAACTTTACATTCCAGACCAAGCATCGCACAAGCTGTTGCCGTAGCAACTCCATGTTGCCCCGCACCAGTTTCAGCAATAATCCGGGTTTTACCCATTTTCTTAGCCAACAAACATTGCCCTAACGCGTTATTGATTTTATGTGCGCCGGTGTGCGTCAAATCTTCACGTTTCAGATAAACGTGCTTCAAACCAATGGCTTTAGCAAAATTTTTGACCTCAGTCAGAGCCGTTGGACGACCAACGTAGTTTTTAAGTAAATTAATAAATTCCGCTTGAAATTCATCGCCCAAAGCAATCTCATGATAGGCTTTGGTTAAATCGTGCAGTGGCTCAATTAATAGCTCTGGTACATACATACCACCAAAAGCCCCATAATAAGTTGGTTTTACCAGTGCTAGAAATTCACGGATTTTGCCATAATCTTTTACACCACGCGTAATTTCAACACCAGAAGATAAATCGACTCCCGCTGGATTAGTTTCAGCAATTCGCGTCAAAACATTATCCTTATCTAAACCACCCGCAATAAAATAACGAAATGGAATTGTACTATCTGGCGTAATTTTTTCATAAAGAATAAAATCTTTTGCCGGATTTAATTCAGCTGGTAACGCTTTACTATCCGCAACATAAATAATTGGTTTATGGGTGAAATTAGCCACTGCAGCTCGGGGTGCATCACCATGCAATTGAATAACATCCAGATTAAGCGCAGCATCAATCGCCTGAATCTGCTCCAGGCTTTCATCAAAAAACACCCCAACTACCTGAGTATCATAATCTTTGACTACCTCACAAATTTGCTTGGCAGTAGCCAGATCAATTTGACGCGGTGAATGTTTGGTAAACAATAAACCTATATAATCCACTCCACTAGCTGCAACTTTGCGTGCCATCTCCGGAGTGGTAATTCCACAAATTTTTATTAACATATACTTAACCTATTTTTCATATTTACAAATCTTTTAGCTCTTAGTTATAAAAGCAAAGCCATCGCCTGTTCTAAACTATTTTGCAGCTAATAATGATAAATCTAAACGACCATCAACAACTGGAGGACACCATAAATAATTAGTATTCAATATTTTTGAGAAATTAAATACTCCATCCCTAATACCATCATCTATTCCAAGCATACTTGCCATTTGCAAATTAAACGAACGGAATGACACGCTAAAACATGAGAACATCAGACCACCATTTAAATTATCATCAGACCAAGGCATAGATTTTCTTAATAAATCTGCTTCGGGGGTAAAATTTTCTTTGGCGGCTTTTTTAACATGCGCAGAATCTGGCAAGTTATCCAGTTGATGCGAATCATCCATACTTCGCCCGATACACGCTTCTTTACTTGTTTGGTTATTACTATTTAACCAATTAAAGTCATGTAACCATTGCTGCAACACCCAGCAGCTAGAACCTGCTAGTTCACCATCAGCGACGATAGCTACAGGTAAAATTTCTTCACCCTGCGGATTTTCAATACCATCTTCAAAATCTGATAAATCAAATTTTTCACGATAAGCATATGCTGATATCGTGTTATTTAACTCAAAGCTAGTTGCCAGTATATTTTTTAACCTAGTTGCCTGATGGAATAATTTACCCTTATCTTCGTTTTTTAACCAAATTGCCAAATCACATCCCACTTCATCATTCATCAAAGGTGAATTAAATTTATGGGGTTGATAACTTTCAACTTTAGGAAAATACTTCATCAGCTGATTACCAAAACCAACTACTGCATTTTTTACATCAACATCATTCTGTAATGCTGTTAATGTCGTTCTAATATTGTCTTCGTTTCTTAATTTGAATAATATAAACATCGCCGATGACGTTTTATCTTCAACAATTCCAACTTGATATTTTTTCATTTCACCCTCATTTTTATATTTTGTTTACACTTTAACATATTAATGTTTTAACATCCAAACCACAATATACTTAACAAACTTGTTTGGTAGTCGCCTAGTAACATGATATCGAATAAAATTAACTTTTATTTTTATACTTTTCTAAAAAATTTATTGTAAGATTCAATTCTTCTAGCAGTCGTGGAAATTGATTTGGTACTTTCTCCCATTTTTCTCTTAAACTTAAAAGCGTCCGATATGAAAAAGGATAGTATCGTTTAAAATTTTTCAGTTCATAAAGTATAGCAGTTTGTCTATCAACATACATTCTTTCTTTTTCATCTTCAGGTTGAACCAATTCTTTAATAAGTTTATGATAATTCTCGAACTCTTTAAGGTCTTGATCTCTTTTTCTAGTATCAAAATATTTATAAGCCGTCCAAAGAAATGTGAGTAACCCAATGGAAGCACTAATAATGAATTTAATATCCATATCAATAAACATCTATCTCAATCTTGAAAAAATTCAGCTGGATTAGCTAATCTTGACAATGCTTCACCAACCAAAACTCCGTCATAACCTAAAGCTATTGCCGCCAAAGCTTGCTCACGGGTTTTAAGCCCTGATTCGGCAACTTTAACCCGAGCAGCGGGGATTAGCTTAATTAATTCAGCAAATTGATTCGGATGCATTGAAAAATCATTTAAATCACGTTGATTTACCCCGATTACATCAGCATCAGCTTTAAGCGCAATATCGAGTTCATTTGGATTATGCACTTCGACCAATACCTCTAATCCAAAACTATGCGCAATCCTTGCCATTTCAAAGGTATTTTCCTGTAAAATATGCACGATTAACAAAATCACATCCGCGCCATTGGCAGCCGCTTCAGCAATTTGGGGTGGAGTGAGCATAAAATCTTTACATAGTACTGGAACTGGTGTATCTTTTAAACCAGCACTTACCCGACGTAAATCTTCCATTGAGCCATTAAATCCAGCATCCGTCAAAACTGAAATCGCCGCAGCGCCAATATCAACATAATGCCGCGCACGTTCTAGCGGATCGCCAATATCCGCAATATGCCCAGCTGAAGGAGACGCGCGTTTAATTTCACTGATTACCGCAAATTCTTTCGCAAGCAAAGCAGCTTTCATGCTCTTACGCTTTTGCGGTGCTTGATATTTACGATGCACTATTTGCTGCAATTTATTAAGTGGAATAATATTACCCTCAGCTAAGCGTTGCTGTGCTTGTTTAACTCCATCAACCAAACTTGGCGCTTTACCATAAACGTATAAAGCAGCACCAGCATTTAATGCCAGAGAGTCACTGATACCAGTTTTTTCACGATCATTGAGTGTTTTAATCAGCATCTGTGCATTATACATCCGATCACCACCAGCTAGATCACTAAGCTCAGCTTGCGATAAGCCTAATTCGCGTAGATTCAGCGTAATGTCACTGATTGACTCATCGGTAACTAATTTAGCTTGCAAGGTATCCAAGCAGCTAAGTTCATCGAGACCATTGCCATGAAAAACCAGCGATTTAGTAGTCCCGAGGCGGAATAAAGTTTCTGCAATTACCGGAACATATTTATCCTGATAAACGCCTAAGATAATATGCTCGCGCCCTGCTGGATTAAGTAATGGCCCCATCAAATTAAAAATCGTTGGGGTTGCTAGTTTCTTACGCACATCATTTAATTTACGTAAAATCGGATAAAAATTAGGTGCAAAGCAAAACGCAAAATTATGTTGATCAATGGTTTTGGCAATTTCATTATCGGTTAAATTTAAACTAAAGCCTAATTCAGCCAAAACATCTGCCGAGCCACATTTTGATGATACCGCACGATTACCATGTTTAACCACTGGCACACCACAAGCAGCAGCAAGTAATGATCCACCAGTTGAAATATTTAAGGTACCAGCTTTATCACCACCAGTGCCAACGATATCCACAAAAGGCTTATCTAGCAAAAGACTTCGTCCGCTCTCAACCAATGCTTTATGAAAGCCTAATAATTCATCAGCAGTTTCACCTTTGGCATGAAGTAAGGTTAAAAATGAACCAGCCAACACCGGATCAACATCCGCAAATAATGCCTTGGCTGCTAAATAACTATCTTCCAAGCTCAGATTTTGCCCAGCACTTAATTTAACAATACATTTATTTAGCATGACACAGCTCCACAAAATTATTCACGATTTGTTGTCCTTCTGGCGTTAAGATTGATTCTGGGTGAAATTGTACGCCATAAATCGGATATTGACGATGACTTAAAGCCATAATATTGCCCTCACTATCTTCCGCTTCTATTTTCAGCTCATTGGGGAAATTATTCTTTTTAACCACCAGTGAATGATAACGCGCTGCGGTAAATGGTAGATGAACATTTTTAAATAATGTCCCACGATTATGAAAAATCAAACTAGGCTTACCATGCATAACCTGCTCTGCCAGATCAACCACACCCCCAAAAGCCACACCCATCGCCTGATGACCTAAACATACCCCAAAAATCGGATATTTATGCCCGAGCTGCTGGATAACTTCAATACAAATCCCTGCTTGTTTTGGATGACCAGGTCCTGGTGATAGCACAATCCCTTGTAAATTATCTAATTGCTCAATTTCAGAAAGCGTAATTGCATCGTTGCGCACTACCTGTACTTCCGCACCAGCAATAACCAATGCCTGATATAGATTATAGGTAAAACTATCATAATTATCAATTAGTAAAATCATAATCCACCTCCCATAGCCAATTCGATACTTGCCATTGCTCCACGCGCTTTAAGATAGGTTTCTTCGACCTCTTTTTCCGGTACTGAATCATAGACAATTCCAGCACCAACTCGTAGCTCAATTTGTTTATTTTGAATAAACATAGTCCGAATCGCAATCGCGGCAGTTAAGCTTCCAGCTTCATCCAGCATAAGTACTGCACCACCGTATAAACCCCGCCGCGTCATTTCCAGCTCATCAATAATTCCCATGGCACGAATTTTAGGCGCTCCGGATAGCGTTCCGGCTGGTAAAACTGATTTTAGAACATCAAATTGATTGTATTTAGTATCGATTTGTCCTACCACATGCGATACAATATGACTCACATGAGAGTAAGTTTTAACATTTTTAAATTTTGTCACAGTAACCGTACCTGCTTTGGCAACTGCACCAACATCATTACGCGCCAAATCAACCAGCATAATATGCTCGGCGGTTTCTTTCGGATCTGCCAACAGCAGATTAATATCATCACCTTTTTTACAAGTTCCGGCAATTGGTACCGTTTCAATCACACCATCCTTCACCCCTACCAGTAGTTCTGGAGACGCCCCTGCAATCGCAAACTCTTCTTCTTCAAACAGATACAAATATGGTGTTGGATTTAATTTGCGTAGCGCACGATAGAGTGCAAAAGGAGGAATGTCCAAATCCGCAATAAAAGTTCGTGATAATACCACCTGAAAAATATCACCCTGACGAATATATTCTTTAGCGCGAATTACCTTTTGCATATATTCTTCATCGCTTACATCTGATAATAACTCAACTTTAGCTTGTTTTACAAATGTCGGAGCAGATGTTATTGTGAATAATCTTTGCACGATTTCATCAATCTCGGCATCGCTACCTTCATGATTAATGATTAGTTTTTGCGCCTGATGATCAAAACAAATAACAGTTTTATACAATCTAAAGAAAAAATCTGGTACGGCTTTAGGTGGATGGCGATCAGGTAAGCGTTCTTTAACTCTTACTCCGTCATAGCTAATAAAACCAAAAGCTTTGCGTCCGTGAGTAAACTCAGGTAATAAACTATATGGGTCAACTTCGTGGCTGGTAGTAATTCCATTATAGTCAATCGTAACATCACATGCGGTAGCGCGTAAGGTTGCCAGTGGATTAATCCCAATAAAAGAATATTTACCATATCCTTCATCGTAAGCTGACTCCATCATCGCTGCCCCAACACCACCAATCGTGGTATAGGCTAAGATCGGCGTTAAGCTGTCGTATGCCAGCTGTCTAACCCGCGGGTTTATTTGACTAAACTTTTGTTGTAAATCTGAATTATTGAATAGACTCATTGTGTGGATTCCTTAAAGTGCGAAAATTATAACATATACTGCATGAGTACATCTAGCTGCAAAAGCCCTGCAATGCAGCTAATTAGACGGTTAAAATTAGCTTCGCCACGATAAGGAGAATTGATAGTGTAACGACATTTTGATCCCGATAAATTTTGTCATGACGTAATGATACATCATTGCAATAAATTTGTCAAATAAAATACATCTACTTACAACACTAAACATAAACAAGAATCAGGAAAAGCTATATAAAGTCATCGCGAAAATAAATCCTGTAGTCAGTAAAATAAACAATGACTTAAATATTAGATTACCCCCATATCTAATTGGTTTAATTACAGTTTTTGCAAATAAAAATGCATTAACCGGAATCATAATTACGACAATATACATCAAAAGATAAATATATTCGATATACATAATCTCGGAAGTTAGTTTGTTACGTAGACTTACATGGGTAAATACAATCGTAAACAAAACCCCACTACAAGATCCGATTATCGAAGACAATTTAAACTCAATAAATTTGTTTTTATGTTTACTTATCGTCAGCAACACCATAAATAAAATTAAAATAATTACTACAGGTGGTGTAATTGTAGTAATAATTGCATCACCAATAGTTGAATTTACAATCATATTAAAGGTTAATGCTGGTAAATGTACTGTAGCGTAACTATCAACCTCATCAATCATTCGGGAGTCATCATTGGTAAAGGTAAAGAAACTCCCCTTTATTAACCACCCAGGTATAATAATATTTGGGCTGACCCCATAATTAGCATTAATATCGCTTAAACCATTATAATAGCTAAAATTAGGTGTAAAAACTACTCTTTGACTACTATTTAGCGGACTAATCGAAAGCCAAATCTTACCGTGATTAAACGGAAAATCTTTGTAATCAAAATTTTCACGAATTTTAGTTTGAAATGACCAGATTAGTAAATGTGAGTTATTAGTATAACTATCTGAAATAAGTTTGGTTTGACTATCAAAGGCATTATTAAATTTAATTCCATACTGTATTCCTGACTCTATAGGATAGCTCTGCATAATCGTGCCAGTTAATTGTAGATTATACGCGGTAAGGAACTCGGCAGTATCAACCATGATAGCTGTAGGAATTTGAGTAATTTCGCCAAGATTCTTCAACGTTGCTTCTTTTTGATATTTTTCTATGACTGTTTGCATAATATGATCTGATTTTATTGCCTGAGAGGCATCAACAAAATACAGATTACGTGAAATATTCCAGGTATAAACCGTTGCAGTTAAAAAACTCAAAGAAATAAACGCAGTTGCAATCCAATACTGCTTATATTGATTTCTGAATTTCATTCGCCAAATTATAAGCATTAAACCTAGGCAAATAATAATCAAGGTTATGCTTCCAGTTTTAATCATTAAATCAGAGTTGTCGGTTGCCCGACTCAATAGTTTTAAATCCTGCGGATTAAATTTAGCAAGAATCAACCAGGGAACATTTTTTAAATGCTGATAAATCGTATAGGTCTCAATGCCTTGCTGATTTACTACATTATGACATAATGATAAGCATGGTTTAGCTTTGTTATAATTAAATATTTGCCGATCAATTAAACTATCATTATCATTACTTTGAGTAAAACTAGCTCGCGTTACAATTTTTTCTGAATTAGCACTGTAAACATAATAACCATCGTCAGAAATAACAGTTGTAAACTTTTCTCCAATATTTTTAGCAATTAGATTAACTAAGCCTTTTAAATCAATATCCAAGACGATCAAACCTTCAGCTTGATGCGTTTCTGAATTATAAAAAGTTGTAATATAACTAATAACATATTGTTTTAGGTTTTTATCATAATATGGTCTACTCCAGCGCTGAGGATTTTGTTTCGATTTAGCCAACCAGCGAACTTCATCATCACGAGTTTTATTATATTTCTTGTTAACCAAATAATAATTTTGTAATTCCCAATACAAGCGATGATGTTTAATATTTTCATTCTGGTCAAAAAATATAACACCGACTCCTAAAACGCTACTATAGTTGACGTTCAAATCATGATTAATTATTTGTCCTAAATCTTTAGCCTTAATTTCGTGAGTAGAAATTTGATTGGCATAGCCATCCATATGCTGTGTAATCTTACCAATTTTTTGATCTAATGATGAACTAGTAATAACAAGTAATTCGCTCTGCTGCTTTTTGATCTGCAACATATCGTTATCACGGAAGTGTTTAAGCTCAACCAATGAATAGATTAAACCCAAAATACTTATCATCAATAAGACACTGATCACTAAATATAATGGAGCCTTGGCTTTATTAATATTAATTTATTATTCTCCAATAAATTCATTTATTTTATAAAGATAATCATTATTATACCCTCTCGCTAGTGCTATGTAGCATAAAAAATAGCCACTAAATTTAATTGTAGTATAAATACCCAGTTAAATTAGTGGCTATAATTATTTCAAAGGTTAAATTAAATAGCTAAGCAGGAAAAACTTAACTACTAATATTTAACAATTGATTACGGTTAAGTTTTTTTACGACCTTCAAAAGGGTTGTCGCTATTTTTATATTCAATTCGTAATGGTGTTCCAGTTAGTTCAAATACTTTACGGAAAGAGCGCTCTAAATACTTGGTATAAGCTTGTTGCACCGATTGCAAACTATTTCCATGAATAATAACAATTGGCGGATTAGAGCCACCCTGATGTGCATAACGCATTTTCGGACGAAAATTACCTTTATGGGTTGGCGGTTGACGATTAACCGCTTCTTTTAACACACGAGTTAATTTCGGCGTAGCCAATTTAATAAACGCAGAATGATAGGCCGCATCAATCGAATTTAATAATTCACTAATTCCTTTTTTGTATAGTGCTGAAATATAAGTATATTTAGCAAAATCCAAAAAGTGTAATTTAGTTTTTAAATCATCTTTAATCGTAGCTCTTTGCTCTTCGTTCAAATGATCCCATTTATTAACCGCAACAACAATTGATTTACCAGCCTCAAGTGCATAGCCAACAATAGTTGCATCTTGCTCAGCGATATCCAAATGAGCATCAAGCACCAAGACAACTACATGAGCTTCACTAATTGCCTGAATCGCTTTGAGAACTGAGAATTTTTCTAGCTTATCGGTAACCCGCCCTTTACGGCGAATCCCAGCGGTATCAATAATCGTGTATTTTTGCTCACCACGTTCAAAATCAATATAAATACTATCACGGGTAGTACCTGCTTCATCAAAAGCAATCACTCGTTCTTCACCAAGAATAGTATTTACCAGCGTTGATTTACCAACATTAGGACGACCAACTACGGCAAAAGTAATTTTCTCATCATGCTCTTCTTCTTCAGGCGTATTCTTGAAGCCACGTAAAACATCGTCAATCAGTTTATGCACGCCATCGCCATGCGTTGCTGATAGCGGATACATTTTTTCCAAACCAAGCTCATAGAAATCACTAATCGCAACGATTTTATCCACACCTTCAACTTTGTTGATAGCTACAAAAATAGGCTTATCTAAGGTGCGAAGTTTATTGGCAATCAATTTATCTTGAGGTGTTAAACCATTTCGTCCATCAACCATAAAAATTACGGCATCAGATTCAAAAATAGCTTGCTCCGCCTGACGCAGCATTTCATACATGACACCACTGTCAATTAATGGCTCAAAACCACCAGTATCAACCAAGATATAGGGTTTGTGTCCAATCCGTCCAACACCATAGTGGCGATCACGGGTTAAACCAGAGAAATCCGCAACCAGCGCATCACGCGAACGGGTAAGACGGTTAAATAATGTTGATTTGCCGACGTTGGGTCTACCAACTAAAGCAATTGTAGGCTTCATATATTTCCTTAATAGTTTTTAATCAATGCAACATAGCCACTTGCAGATTGAAATACCACACCATTGTCGCGCACCAAGGGGTAAGATACGCCACCACTTAATGAAGTACTAATCCGTGCCACTTCCTGACCGTCATTGCGATTAAACATATGAACATAGCCATCATTATCTACAACCAATACACCGTTACCTAAAATAACCGGAATACTCATGTTACGATATTGCATTGTTTTATTTTGCCAAATTTGTGCACCAGTTGCTTTGTCAAAGGCATAAACAATACCATCTTGCGATACCGCATAAACATTTTGCTGATCTATTACCAAACCTTGCGCGGTACTAAATTTTTTCTGCCAGATAACATTACTGGATATCGCATCTAAGCAAGCAATTTTGCCATTATAACTGGCAACACACATTATTTTATTATCCAACACCGGGCGCATCCCAATATCGGTTATTTTATCTAAATCTGTCGCACCTTCTGGCACAGCAATATAGTTTTCCCAAATAGGAGTTCCTGTATGTAAATTTAACAGGGCTAATTTACCACCAGGCAAACCTATTGCCACAACTTCATTACCAATTACCTGAAAACTATTTTTAACTCTGAGTGTCAAGGGTGGAATTGGCTTTTGATAGCTCCAAACCGGAGTTCCATCATTGATATTAAAAGCCAGAATTTCGGCATCATTAGTTCGTACAACTACTATATCGCTAGTTGCTTGCGGTGCTTCAATTGATACAGTTGGTAATTGTGCTTGCCAACGAACTTTACCACTACCTTTATCAACCGCAAGCAGATAAGCATCTTTAGTCGTGACAAAGACAACTCCGCCTGAAACCCCTGTGCCACTTGATAAATCACGATTAACATAGAACTGATTAATTATACTGCCATCAGTTGGATCTAATTTATAGATATCCCCTTCACTATCCGCAGTAAAAATTGCATTATCAAATAACGTTGGAACAAAGCTACCCGCAGCGCTTAGTACTAATGAGCTTTGTACCCAGCCTGATTTTAAAGTATCACTATTTTGAATCTTGGGCATAGGTTCAGGCTGCGGTGAATTATCGGTTGAGCATGAAATTAAACCAGTAGCAATAATGCTACTGGTTATGATGAGAATAAATTTCTTCATCAAGAGACTATCCCCCAATTATATCCAGCTTCATTTGGATCGCTTGTTGTGTTGATGGATCATTAGCCGCTTTTTGTAAACCTTCTTTATAGGCATCGCGAGCTTTATTTAAATCACCCATAGCAATATACATATCACCACGACCTTCGTAAAATAAACCATCAAAAGATAAATCATGCTTGATTTTTAACATTTCACGCGCTTTATCAAATTTTTTCTCGTCGATATAAACGCTTGCCAAACGCAAAGCAGCTAAACTCTGCAATGATTTATCGCTGGATTTATCCTTAGTCCAAAGCAAATATTTTTCTGCTTGAGCGTAATTTTTTTTAACAAAAGATAATTTCGCAGCTTGCATCGCAGACATCGCAGCAACTTCTGTACGTGGCAAATCAGTAATCAATTGATCTGTAATTTTATAAACCTGAGCATCTTGACCATTATTTATGGCAGTGATAACTCCTGCATAAATTTGAGCCGCCTTAGCAGATTGTTTAGTATTATACCAATTATAAACGGTGCTGCCGATATACCCCAAAATCAGAAGTATAACTACTGCGGCAATATATTTACCCCAGTCTTTCCAAAAATATTTAACTGTTGCTATTTGTTCTTGTTCATTTAAATCAAAATGAGCCATTTCATTACCTACTTATTAATTGTTTAATTTTATCGACGATATTCCCAAGCTCAACCACTTCCTGAGTTTTGAGCGCCATTGATTTTACCACAACTTGCTGCTGCTTCACCTCGTTTTCGCCAATCACTAGCGTTAGAGGACTTCCGGAATTATCAGCACGTTTAAATTGAGCTTTAAAACTACCACCACCAAAATTTTGAATCACGCTAAATCCATGTTCACGAAGTTGAGCGGCTAATCTAAATCCTAAAGCGGTGGTTCCATCGCCATCGCTTACAATATAGATATCACTAGCGGGTTTTGCAGGTAATTTATTCTGTGCTTCCAGACTTAGCAATAAACGCTCTAATCCGATAGCAAAACCAATAGCATAATTATCTTTAGCCCCCAACTCAGCTAGCAATGGATCATAGCGTCCACCACCGCAAACAGTTGACTGAGAACCCAAATCACTACTCACCCACTCAAATACGGATAAATTATAATAATCCAAGCCACGAACTAAGCGTGGATTTTCAATATAACTAATATTTAAAGCGTCCAGACCAGCCTTCCAGCCATTATAATGACTAAGAGATTCATCACCGAGATAGTCGATCAGACGTGGTGCTGCTGTTACTAGCTCTTGCATCGCTGGATTTTTAGTATCTAAAATCCGTAAGGGATTGCTATAAAGACGACGTTTTGCCTCTTCATCCAGTATTTCCTGATATTGCTCAAAATAACTAATTAATGCTTGACGATGCGCTAAGCGCTCTTCTTTATTGCCCAAGCAATTAATATGTAGCTCTACACCACCAAGCCCTAGAATCTGCCATAGATGACTAAGCATAAGAATGATTTCGCAATCAATATCCGGACCAGCAAAGCCAAGAGCTTCAACACCTAATTGGTGAAATTGACGATAGCGTCCTTTTTGTGGGCGCTCATGACGAAACATTGGTCCAATATACCATAGTTTTTGGGTGGCATTATAGAGTAAACTATGTTCAACCACCGCGCGAATAATCCCAGCAGTGCCTTCTGGACGCAAGGTAAGCTTATCACCATTCAAGCTATCAACAAAGCTATACATTTCTTTTTCAACAATATCCGTTACTTCGCCTATTGAACGGGTAAAAAGTTGCGTTGACTCAAGGATAGGAGTCCGCATGTTATTATAGCCATATTGTGCTAACCATGCATTTAATTTGCCTTCCAACCATAACCATTGATATGAATTGACTGGAAGAATGTCATTCATACCCTTAACGCCAGATAATTTTTCTGCCATGTTTTACCTTCTATAAAAAATAAGACCTTAAATCCTAGCTAAAGTCTGTTTCAAAGTATCTTGAAACGCCAATTTTGATGCCTCACTTTGCGCTAACATTCGATATAGTTCTAGTTCTTTACGGCGATGCCCAGCCATTACATCCTCAAATATTTTATTAAATGCTAAGTCTTTGGTTTGAGGATCAGTATTTTCTTCGTATTTGGGCTTATAATCAGGATGAGCGCGCATACTTTCGGCTAAATTGATAAACTTAACCCGTTGTTCCTCTGGTGTAGCTTCCCAACCTTGAAACCATTTTTGATTAAAATTACTAATAATTTCATCTAGCGGATCATGCCCTTTTTCACCAGCGTATGCACCGCGTGGATTTGGATTTTGCGGATCAAGCTCGCTTTCATCTGCATCTAAACTAATCGCAGAATTAAGTTTTACCCGCTCCAAGCCATAAGTAGATAAATCAATTGATTCTAATAACTCATCTAATACATCTTGAATTGGGTCAGCTATTATTAATTTAGGAATAAGAAACTTTAAAAACCAAAAGAGCTGCTCCCACTCAAGACGTTCATAAGGAATAATTGCAGCCATTTGCCCATATATTTTAACAAATTGCTTCGCTTTGATTTTGTAGTCAGCTTTGTCTGAACTGCCAAGTTCTAGCTCACTACAAAAACGGCTTGCCACCGTATCTATAAGACTGCTTAATTCATCTGCACGGGCATTTTCGAAATATTTATTAGTAAAATCAACTACTTCGTTCCATTCATAAATACCAGATTCATCTAAAATTGCTTTTAATTCATGTAATACATTTACATCGGTTGCTTGATTAAGCGATGTTGCAGTGTAAAATGGATCAAACGATTCCTTAATATCCTCAGTAGAGTTAAAAAAATCTAATACAAATAAATCTTCGGTTTTCTTGCCAAGTTTATCCGCTGCACGATTCAAGCGTGATAGTGCCTGAACCGCAAGAACACCTTGCAATTTTTTATCAACATACATAGTACATAATTTTGGTTGATTAAATCCAGTGAGATATTTATTTGCCACTATTAATATGCGATATTCATCACTATCAAATTTATCCCTAGTATCATTTTCAGCAAAGCCATTTAAACCAGCCTCAGTATATTCAATCCCATCAATTAATTTACTACCCGAGAATGCGATTAATGCCTTAAACGGATTACCGTAGTGAGCTAAAACTTCTTGAACCGCTTGAAAATAACGAATTGCTGCAGGAATGTTTTGCGTCACAATCATACCTTTAGCTTTACCTTTGAGTTTTTTAGTATTTATGACTTTACCAATAAAATGCTCAAGCATAATTTCAGCTTTGGTTTTAATCGTTTGCCGATGGCTTTCAACATAAGAGCGAAGCTTCTTTTGTGCTTTTTTAGTGTCAAATAATGGATTATCTTCAACTGATTTTTCAATCTCATAATAACTACGGTATGTTGTATAATTTGCCAAGACATCAAGAATAAACCCCTCTTCAATAGCTTGTTTCATTGAGTATAAATGAAAGGGTTTAAATTTGCCATCGGCTTGCTGTACACCAAACTTTTCTAATGTGTTGGATTTTGGGGTGGCAGTAAATGCAAAATATGATGCGTTAGCGCGCATTTTACGTGATGTCATATAGGCTAAAATTTTATCTTGAGTGTCGTCAGTATCTGGATCATCATCAGAGTTATTACCCATTGCTCGCTGCATATTATCCGTGGCACTTCCACTTTGTGAGCTATGAGCCTCATCAATGATTACCGCAAAATTTTTATGACTTAAGTCGGCTATACCATCTACGATAAATGGGAATTTTTGTATGGTAGTGATAATAATTTTTTTGCCATTTTCTAAGCTTGATTTAAGTTCTTGCGAACTATAGGCTGGAGCAACAATATTTTTTACTTCGGAAAATTCGCGGATGTTTTCCCGTAGTTGCTTATCTAGTAAACGGCGATCGGTTACTACTATTACTGAATCAAACATCGGGATATCTGCGCCTTTAGAACCCTGAGCAGTTACATTTGAAGGATAAGCTTCAATTAACTGATATGCCGCCCATGTTATCGAGTTGGATTTACCCGAACCTGCCGAATGTTGGATAAGATAAGTTTTACCTACACCATTAGTCCTCACATCATCAATAACCTGACGGACTACGTCTAATTGATGGTAGCGTGGAAAATATAGCGTCCGCTTATTTAATGGCTCTTTGTTACTACCGTCTAAACGTACAAAATGCTGAATAATATTGGCTAAACTCTCCCGAGTAAATATTTCTCTCCATAAGTAATCAGTTTTATAGCCAAACTCGTTGGTGGGATTACCTTTGCCATAGTTATTACCTTTATTAAATGGTAAAAAGAATGTACCAGCACCATTTAATTTGGTTGTCATATATGCTTCATCAGTATCAACCGTAAAATGCACCAAACAGCGTGAGAAGTTTAATAATGGTTCGTTGATATTTCGTTCAAATTTATATTGATTTTGCCCGTGTAGCCGAGCTGTTTGACCTGTCCATGGGTTTTTAAGCTCTATCGTTATCAACGGTAAGCCATTAACAAATAAAACCATATCAATTTCTTCTAGCTGGTTACTCAACGAATAACGAACCTGACGCGTAACACTGAATTGATTTTTAGCAAAATTATCTTTAATGGTTTGTGAACTTGAAGCTAACGGCAAGACATATAAAAACGTAAATTTAGCATCATCAACATCTAAACCTTTGCGTAAAACGTGCAAAATACCATATTTCTTGATAATTTTATCTAATCGCTCAAGGATCTTACGCTGCCAATCTGGGCTTCGTTGTAACTTAGCTAATTCTGTTGCCTGAGTAGTTTCAAGAAAACTCCAAAACCTTTCAGTGTCAATCGCAAATTGTTTATTGTAGTTATCTGGGCTTCCTGAATAGAATCCATTTTGTGCAATTAAATGCTGTTCAATAATAGTTTCTAATGCTGCTTCGTTAGTTTGGCTTACCATTTAAATACACCAATGCTTAAGGATTAACAAATTGTTTTAATGAATTAAAACACTCATGAGAATAATCAATTTCTGAGCTAACTGTTTTATCATAGTGAAAATCATAATCAACAACCAGTGCATTCATATGCAGTCGATATTTAATCTTATCATGTTTATTTATTGTAATACGATCGAATGCTGGTTCATTTATTTTGCGACATTGAATCATATTCTCTGCACATTCTAATATATTTGAGTGTTTTATACTTTGTAATAGCAAGCTTTCTAAGCTTCCATTATTATCATTATCGGGTAGGATATAAACACCTACTTTTATGTTATTAACGTCTTCAATTGTTCCGAGCTGATAAGCGCTAGACAATGAAATACCAACAGCGCTTAATTTACTCAACACTTCTTGTTTGCGCGTGGAAAAATTATCATCAGCATCAACTATTATTAATAGATGCGTTATTCCATCTTGAAATTGTTTAGTCCTATTTTTAATATCTTCCAGTCTATTAGGTAAATTGGTGTAGCCTTTCATATCAATAGGCTCCTGATTGCCAGTAACTAATTTTTTTACTAATAAATAATCATCTCTGCCTTCAACTAAAATTACGACACCATCATAATTTATTCTTTGTGCTGAATTTTTTGACATTATCTTAGCTCCGAATTGCTCTCAATGGCATAAGCAAATTGTTCATAACCATATGTTGCAGAAGCTAAATCACCATTTTTTAAGCGAGCAATGTTTACAAACGAAAATAATTTTTGATTTTCTGGTGGTTGGTTTGTAACATAGCTTGCAAACTCCCACGAGTGTGTAGTGGCAATAACTTGACAATTATTATCTTTCGCCAATTTAAAAATCAAATTCCACATATCACCTACTATACTGTAGTGTATCCCATTTTCAATTTCATCTATTAGAAGAATACCGTCTTTAGCACTAATAGTGCCTATTATAATATTAAACAATCGTTTTGCTCCATGACCAAGTGCTGATATTGGAATGGGCTTGTTTTTTCCATCTAAAATTAGCTCTATTCTAGATTCCTGACTATTGAGAGGCTCGTTACCTAACTCTATATCTTCAATTGCGGGATTCAATAATTTTAATCCTGGTATTAAATAGTCTTTTATAAGTTTTCTATGGTTAGCCCTAATATTATTAAACTCTCTTACAATGGCTTGTTGCTTTGGTAATGTAAAATTTATCTGAGTATTATTATTAACAAAATCATCTGCTTTTAATAACTCGCCAAATTCATTAATTAAAACTATGGGATATAATTTTACAGGATGAACTATTCCACTCTGAATATGTGGCAAATATAAATTATCCTGAATAGTATTTTTTATAGATGTGCCAGAGTAATATTGTCTACCACTATGCTTAAACTCTATTATTAACCCATCCGTTGTCAGAGATGTAGTTAAAACATTATTAAAAGCTAATGGGTTATTGTTTTGTAATGGGCTATTTTGTTGAACAGAAAACTTTGCTGCATGAGTAAGTTTGCAGCTTAATTCATCATTATTTGTTTTTACTGTAATACATTTAGTTAAATCATAATCGTTAAATACACCAGTAACCGCGTAATCGAATGGTAAATTTAAAGGAAAACCATTAGTAAGTCGATTGCCTAACACTGGAATTAGTAATGAACTTACTTTATAGTTAAACAATAGTAAAATAGCTTCCAATATTGAAGTTTTACCAATGTTATTTTTACCTGAAATTAACGTTACTTGTTTCAAGTCTTTAAGGCTTAATTTTTTAAGATCCTTAAAGTTTTCAATATCTAGTTTATTAATCATTTTGTTTCCCATCTAAATCAAAGAAAATTTGCTCTATATTCTTTATTATTATTTTTTCATTTGATCTATAATATAATTGATTGAATATTTCTTGTAAAGTTTATACCATAAACTTTTGATTACAAAATATATAGTTAATAACACAGCAAATAAACATGCTAAGCCTATTAGTGTTTTCCATACAAGCGCATTAATTCCTAAAAAACTCTTATAATTATCAACAGTTAATATTACGGTTAAAAGAGTTATAGATATTCCTAATGGTAATTGCCAAGAAGATGCCAATGAAATTATCTTATCAATTGATTTAGTCAGTATTAATTCAACTCGCTCTTCTCTTATTGTAATAATTGTCCCCGTTGTATTAGTGACGTAATTATCTTGAGAAGGCGATTGTGATAATGTTCCCTGATTAACTGGCTCAGTTACATCTAAAGGATTATTACTATCTAATTTTCCTTGATTCTCAAATGTCATCTTACTCTCCATGTTGTTGAGTAAGCGGCTTTGCTAATGCTCCAATAACTCCTAGAGCATGCTGACTGATAAAGCCACAATTTGTGCAGATTACTACAGCAGCTGGAATAGATGGTCCCCCAAGTGCAAAACCGTTTAAGTTATATTGCAATGGTGAATTAATGTATCCATCTGCTAAGGAAAAATTATTATTTCCACATCTTGGGCATGGTAGTAGTGCATGTTTATCACTAAGAGTCTTTGCTATTTTATCTTTTTCTTCTTGGCTTAGTGGCGTTATATTCATCTATTATTCCTTTTTTGCTGTTAAACTTTTATTTTACCAGTAACGGCACTATCAATAAGGGTGGCTTTGTATTCTTTTAGCTTTTCTATTTCTTGTTGTTTGCAAATAATTGATGCTTCTATTTTATCATTCAACTCTTTGAATACTTCTAGTATTTTAGTTTGTTCTTCAATTGGTGGAATAATAACAGGTAATTGAGCATATTTATCGGCACCAATATTTTCAATAGTTGCCTTATTAAACATAAAATCTTTCCAAAGATAAAATAGGGGTGAATTTGTATAGAGATAAAGAAAGTCACTCAAAATAAGTTGTTCATTAGCACTTGCCTTAATTAGATAGCCAGCGAAGCAATAACTATCTTCATTAGATATATTCTTTTTAAACTGATAAGATTTCCCCACCGTAGCTCCACTTCGAGCAAATAAAATATCACCATCTTTTAATAAATAATCATTAGCAATACGTGCTGGTAAAGAAAGCTTATTTACATCGCTTAATTTCCCATTATTACTGAAGTCCGTAATTCTAATATAGCGTGGCAATTTCTCACTATACTCAACACCACTTTCATTTGCTCCATATTTTAATTTTTCAATAAGAGTAAATTTTAACTTTTTAACTTCCCAATGAGCAGGGATTTGTCCGAGCCATTCAATGCCAGAATCTTTCATCGGAACATTTGGACCTAAGCCTTTAGTAACCGCATTATTGATTATTATTTGGCGATATTCTTTCAATAACTCAATCATTTTTTCTTTTTGAGCGATAGCCTCATCAATCTGTGTTGTTTTTTTATCTAAAAAATTCGCAATCCTCTGTTGTTCTTCACTATTTGGCAAAGACAACAAGATTGTCCGCATTTCATCAAATCTAGTAGTCCATAGATCTGCAACAATACCATGACCATTGCGATAAAACTCTTCAATAAAACTATAAGATTTTAACAAATAATGACAATATTTACTATCTATGAATAATGGTTGTAATACAATATTTATTAATGATACAGAACCTTCATAAATAGATATTCCGCTTGACCCTTTTCTATCAGAGCGGCTATTTATGACAAAATCCCCAGTCTTTACTAATTTGCGATTATCTCCGTCATTTGTTTTTGCCGCATTTTCTAATTGAGGAACTATTCCCCCTTTGGTAACTGATAGAGCTGGATAATCTTTATCGGAGACTTTTGTTCTTCGTTCTATAAATTTAGTCCCAAGTCTAGTAAATTCCCAATGTGCAGGAATTTCACCCAACCACGCAACACCAGAGTCTTTATAGCTTTCATAACGTGCAAACTGTTTAGTCATATTTGCACCTATAGTCCTAATATCTCATGAATTAAACCATCGCTTTGCCGTTCTAGCTCAATGATATCTTTGGCAACTTCTTCAATACTGCGTAATGGTTTATGGCGATAGAAATATTTATTAAAACTAATCTCATAACCAATTTTGACACTATCTAGATTTATCCACGCTTCTGTTACATGTGGCTTAACTTCGGCGTTAAAATAATTTAAGATATTTTGCGTCAGTGGGATTGATTCGCTATCGCGTAAATCGCTCGATGACTCATACTCAATATATTCATGTGGATTATTGGTTGCATAATAACCAAAATCTGCTAAATCATCTTGTTTACAACCAAGATGAGAGAGTAACTGATCAAGTTTATCACCAGTTAGTTTGTGCATTTTTTTGATAACTTGTGCTGCATTTTCATCATATGCTGAGATTGCATTGATAATTTGGTTTTTATCGCTATCATTTAGCTTAATATTGAGCTGTTTTAGTGTGGTTGTCATTTCCTGGCTAAACAAGTTAAAATCCAAGTATTCATCATCACCAAAATATTGGTAGAGTTGTCTCGCGGTTTCTAGAATAGTTAATTGCTTTTGCCATGTTTGTGGACTGAGTAATTTTTTGATATTTTTTGCATTAAGATCAAGTTGATTATCTTCACACCACTTGATGATTTGTTTTTCATAAGTGGATAAATTACTATAAACTTGTTCGCCATGCTGGGTATAAATATACTCCATTGGCTCAGTTAAATCTTTATCAAAGCGTAATTTCTCAATTGCTGCAGCGGTAAACTGAATTTTTAAACGTTGTGGACGTTCAATATTAACTTTGTAGTAACCAAAGTCATGATTAGCAAATAAGATCGGAAGAGC